>JAITNR010000051.1 GCA_031290375.1 Prevotellaceae bacterium
AATTCTGCAATGTATTCAAATTGTTCATTCCGATTTGCAACCTCTTTTAACGTCTTGCATTTGCGCATTTTTCGCTTTACAAAATGACATATCTTCAACAATTTCTTTATCAAAGGGCAACTGACAGAAATACAATGTATTTGCAACTTTTCCTGTATTTGTTTCAAGGTCAGATTAGTCCATAAAACATTAGTTTCCATTGGATTACCTGCTGTGTAAGCGTTTAGAACGAATAGTAAAACTTCAAGCAGATTGCTTATTAAAGTCGTTTTTTTTTCTACCTCCGCCTTTTTGACGAACTTTTTTTGCAGGCGGAACTATTTCCTGCAACAATTCTTTTTTCCCTCGCCTGACTGTATGTTTATGAACATCAAATTGCTCGGACACTTCGGCAACGCCGTTATAGCCCGCTTTCATCGCTTCCAACCCAACATATAAACGCTCTGGCATCTGCGAATAGATAAACATTGTATGTTTATCTATATCATAAGTGAAATCTGCTTTTTTTCATCTCTGCTTTTTTTTTGCAAAGATAATACTTTTTTTGAAAACTATTATAAGTTATTTATTTTTTTGTCTTAATCGGCAAAAGTTGCAGGCGGACTATCTGTTCGTAACGACACATAATTTATAGACCAAATTTATCAGCCCGATACGTCCTTTAATCCGCTGAAAACCAATCGACCGCATAAAAAAATCGCCCATTGAATCAGACAACCCCATTTAAAGATTGTCCGATTTTCGTTGTTGGTTTGTGTTGGTCGTTATTGTTGTTGTTAGTTCCTATAAGGGCTTTAAAGGCTATAAAGCCCTTATAGAAAACACTGACAACAACAATAATTTTTTTCTCGAAAACCTTCCATATTTTTTGAAATATGGATATGCCCTACAATCCTGCCACCTTTTCACCTACACTTCTCCCAAGATTATAAAAATTTTGATAATCGGATATTTTCATTGACTGTTTCACTTCTACGGAACCAACAGTGTCCCATTTCATTTTTTCGGAAAATTCGTTTAGTTGTCTTACCGCTATTCCGCCCCAAGTGTAAGAACCGAATGAGCCAAAGGTACGATTTTTTAACCCTCTGAGCTCTAACCGTTCCAAAATGTCTTGAACTTTTGAAAAAATAGTGCCGTTATATGTGGGCGAGCCTATTATCAGTCCAGAATAGCGGAAACAGTCAGTAATCATAAACGAAATATCGCTTTTTGAAACATCGTGCAGAATCACCTTTGCATTTGCCTCGTATGCTCCTCTGGCAACAACCTCAGCCATTTTCTCGGTATTGGAATACATTGATCCATAAAGAATTACAACACCCTTCTCGCCTTCATAACGACTTAGTCTGTCATAAAGTTTAAAAATAGATTCTCTCGAATCAATCCAAATCGGACCGTGAAGCGAACAAATCATATTTATTTGCAATCCCTCAAACTTTTTCATTGTCGATTGTACGGGCACACCGTATTTGCCGACAACATTTACATAATAGCGATACATCTCTTCAATGTATTTGTCGTATATTGAGGGGTCAATAAAGTTGTCGAAAATTCTGCCGTCCAGTGTGCCGAAGCAGCCGAAAGCATCAGCAGAAAAGAGTATTTTTTCGGTTGTTTCGTAACTCATCATCACCTCAGGCCAGTGTACCATTGGAGCGTAGATAAACTTCAATGTGTGCTTTCCTGTGGACAGTTCCGAATTGTCATCAACAGTGATAATTTTGTCTGAAATGCCGTAGAAACCGTCAAGCATATCTTTTGCTCTTTTACTGCAAATAATTTGCATTTCGGGAAATTCGTTCAGGTATATTTTGATACCTGAAGTGTGGTCAGGCTCAAGATGATGAATGATTAGATAGTCAATTTTTTTGTCATTAAGAGCAATTTTGATTTTTTCAATCGCATTGTCGGCAAAACTCATTTCAACTGTGTCGAACAATACAACTTTTTCATCAACAAGCAGATATGAGTTGTATGAAACCCCATACGGAATGGGTATTATTCTCTCAAAAAGTTCAGTTTTGCGGTCATTGACACCTACGTAATAAAAATCCTCTTTAATTTTATATGGAAACATAAGTTTGTAATTAATAATTTATGCTATTTTCTTTTTTTCAGAACAAATTCGGTTAAAAATAAAAACAGTGTTGAAACTGCAACAAAATACAGCAAATCTCTACTGTCGATTACACCTCTTGAAATTGATTTGTAGTGAGCGTCAATACCTGACAGGCTGATGGTCTGGCTCAAAGAGCCGTCAGTTGCCAGTGAACTGAGAAAATCAAATCCGATAAACAGCACAAAGCACATCACGGCAGCAAGCAGGAATGCAACTACTTGATTATCGCTTATTGCAGAGGCAAAAACTCCAATAGCAATGTAAACTGCCGAAAGCAGGAGCAATCCGATAAACGAGCCCCAAAACGCTCCTGAATCGACATTGCCGGCAGGTTCTGCCAAAAACTTTATCGAAAAATACCAGACCAAAGTAATTAGCAGCGTGATTATTACGATAAACCACCCCGACAGCGCCTTTCCAAGCACGATAGCGTACTTTGATGCGGGACGTGCCAAAAGCAGTTCGAGTGTGCCTTGCTGCTTTTCTTCGGCAAAAAGCCTCATGGTGATAGCGGGACAGAGAAACAGAAACAACCAGGGGGCAAGCACGAAAAGTCCATCCAATGAGGCATAGCCGCTATCCAGCACGTTGTAGTTGTTAGGAAAGACCCACAAAAACAACGAAGTGCCTGCAAGAAAAATTGCAATCACAATATAACCAGTTACCGAGCCAAAAAAACTCCGCAACTCCCGTTTTGAAATGGATAAAACCGTTCTTAAAAACATCTTCCCATGAGTCATACAACAATCAAAAAAGAAAAGTGAAGTCGCATTTTGCAAATTACTAACTTCCTGTAAAACAATAGTGTAGCGCATACGGGACTCGAACCCGTGTTACCGCCGTGAGAGGGCGGCGTCCTAACCTCTAGACGAATGCGCCGTAAATAGAGCGCAAAGGTACACACTTTTTTTCAATTCTACAACATTTTTAAGTAAAAAATCGTAATTTTGCACATATTTTATTCAGGTAAATGACAAACAGTTTTAATAAAACACTATCAACGTTATGTTTAAGCTATTTCTATATTTTACAAAGGAGCAAAAAGTTGCTTTGATTGCATTTTTAATTTTGCTCGCACTTGCGATAACTGCATCACAGTTGGTTCATTTATTTGTGAAAAACAAAAAAAATGAACCTGATGTTGAATTTATTGCAGAATATCAGAATTTTGAAAAATCGTTGCAAAATAAAAAGACTGATTATCAACAATTTTCGCCACTTGATTATGGTGAAAGTCAGAATTTTAACCTGAAAAACAGCACATCTGTCGCATTGTTTGCATTCAACCCCAACAAACTTGATTCTGCCGGTTTTATAAAACTTGGGTTAAAGCCATACGTTGTAAAAAATATTCTGAATTATCGCACAAAAGGCGGATTTTTTGAAAAAATAGACGACTTTGAAAAAATATATGGATTATCGGCAAATGATTTTGAAAAATTAAAGCCATTTATAAAAATTCAGCCAAAAGAAATTACTCAAAACAAAGATTTTCTCGAAGATAAAAAAACTACAATATTTTCAAATTCAGATACAATACAGTTAGAACTCAACTCTGCCGACACAACACAACTCAAACTTTTGAGAGGGATAGGCAGTGGCTATGCAAGGGCTATAGTGGGCTACAGAAACAGGTTAGGTGGTGGTTTTTATTCTGTAAGCCAACTGCTTGAAATCAACAATTTTTCTCTCGAAACTTTAAAGAAAATCGAAAAAAATCTGTCTGTTGATGCCTCGCTTATCCAAAAAATAGAAGTAAATCGGGCAACAGTAGAAAAATTGAAACTACACCCCTATATCAATTTTTATCAGGCAAAGGCAATCTACGAACTGCGACGAAAAAATACAGTCATTCATTCGATTGAGACCCTAAAGCCACTCAAGGAATTAACAGACGAAGATATAGAGAAACTTTTCTATTACCTTGATTTTAAAGGAATTGAAAGAACGTATAGATAATTTTTACGGTTCATTTTTAATATCACTTTGCTATAATTTTGTAGAAACATTTTAGATCTTACTTATTTTGCGTCGCCCAGT
Organism: Prevotellaceae bacterium; assembly: GCA_031290375.1. GTDB lineage: Bacteria > Bacteroidota > Bacteroidia > Bacteroidales > Paludibacteraceae > F0058. The sequence continues at coordinate 4,163 of JAITNR010000051.1, forward strand.
TTGTTTCAAAAAAAGTTTTTCTATTTGAAAAAAAAAATGTAACTTTGCACGCTCTCAGGAATAATTGGATTATTAAACTTGAAGAGTCGGATAATGGCGGGATAGCTCAGTTGGTTAGAGCGTCGGATTCATAACCCGGAGGTCACGAGTTCAACTCTCGTTCCCGCTACAGTTTTTAATCAGCTATTAACTGTTAATAATGCGAATCACGGCTAAAATGCTGTTCGTAGTACAAAAAAAATTAACTTTGTTCGGGTTTTATATACAAAAGGTTGCCTCCATCAAGCCGTTGATTATCAAGCATTTACATATTTACGCCGTAGTTATATGGTTTATATACAGCCTGTTAACAATAACAGATCGTCTTTGTTATGTTTAATTAATTGAAAATTATGAACAGAACTACATCCATTTTCGTCATTATTAAGCGGGGCGAAGCAACCCAGCGTCATTGCGGGCTTGACCAGTAATGACAGCACTTTTGTTACTTTTCAGGTTAAATATACGATATTCATTTTTAAAATAGTCGGTCAGTAGTGAAAAAAATTGTAACTTTGCGTTCTCAAAAAAATAATCGAATTTATGTTGACAAGAGCTCTTTTACGTACCAAAGCAGCACAAGTGCTTTACGCTAATTTTCAATCACACAGCGACATTAATGTGTTGGATAATGAACTGAATTTCAGCATTCAAAAATCTTACGATTTGTATTACCTTTTGTTACTTTTGCCTGTGGAAATTTCAAAATTAGCCAAAAAAAAAATCGAAGATGCCTCTCAAAAAATATTAAAAACTGATAACGACAGAGTAACCGAATTCAACGGCAAATTAGCAAACAACCTGTTTGTCAATATCTTGGTATCAAACAAACAGTTGCTTAATTGTCCAAAAGGGTGTGTAATGTTTTGGCAGCAATACAACGAAGAATTAAAAAATATTTACTCGAAATTGTCGGAAACTGATTTTTTTAAACACTATATCAAAGACACCGATTCCTCTTTTGATGAGGATAGGCAATTTTGGAGAAAATTCTATCGCTCAAAAAGAATTTTTGATGATCGTTTTTACAGTTTTTTGGAAGAAACAAGCATCTATTGGCTTGATGATTTGGGTATTGCACTGAGTTTTGCAGAAAAAACCATAAAAAACTTTTCCGACACCGACTTTGAAAATAATGCGCTTTTTTCTTTGTACAAAGACGATTCCGACAGGGAATTTATAATCAATCTTACTCACAATGTTTATTTGAAATCCAAAGAATATGATGAACTAATCAGTTCATATTTAAAGGATTGGGCATTGAACAGAATAACTATTATGGATATTGTGCTACTGAAAATGGCTGTTGCGGAATTTAAACTGTTTCCGTTTATTCCCAAAAATGTAACCATCAATGAATATGTCGAAATTTCAAAATATTACGGCACAGACAAGAGCAGTTCCTTTATCAATGGAGTTTTGGACAAGATAGCCAAAACGATAGAGAAACCGAATTTTTAACGAATTAAAATTTATGCAATCCTCAAACGCTCCCACTACATTAGGTACGGAAAATATAGGCAAATTGCTGATGCAGTATGCCTTTCCTGCTATTGTGGCTATGACGGCAGCCTCGCTCTACAACATCACTGACAGTATTTTCATCGGACGCGGAGTAAATTCAATGGCTCTGGCAGGACTTGCAATCACCTTCCCACTGATGAACCTGTCGGCTGCCTTCGGCTCACTCGTGGGCATGGGTGCTTCAACACTGCTTTCCATCAGGCTGGGGCAAAAAGACTACGAAACGGCGAACACCATTCTGGGCAACGTGGTAACACTCAATATACTGGTAGGCGTAGTTTTTACCGTCATAACGTTACTGTTTTTAGACCCAATTCTGATTTTCTTCGGGGCAAGCCCTGCCACACTGCCACACGCCCATAATTTTATGGTTATCATAATGGGCGGCAATGCGATAACGCACCTCTATTTCGGACTTAATGCCCTTTTGCGTTCGTCAGGACACCCCACAAAAGCGATGATGGCAACAGTTTTTTCGGTAATGATAAACATTGTTCTTAATCCGTTCTTTATTTTTGTGCTGAAACTCGGTATCAGAGGCTCTGCAATGGCAACGGTAATCTCTCAAATAGTGGTGCTTTGCTGGCAAATACATATTTTCAATGACAAAGATTTTTTTATTCACTGGCAAAAAGGCATCTATAGAATCAGAGCAAAAATATTTAAAGACTCGTTTGCTATTGGTTTAGCACCCTTTTTGATGAACGCTGCCTCGTGCCTGATTGTGATTTTGATAAACCGCAAACTTACAAAATACGGTGGGGATATTGCCGTAAGTGCTTATGGCATTGTCAATAGGGTTGCGTTTCTTTTTGTGATGATAGTTATCGGCATAAACCAGGGAATGCAGCCGATAGCAGGTTACAACTATGGAGCAAAACTGCAAAGCCGAGTGGTTGAGGTGCTAAAAAAGTCCATATTTTTTGCTACAATTGTTATGGTTGTAGGCACTGTTGTGATTCAACTGTTTCCGCACGTTGTGTCATCAGTTTTCAGTCATGAACAGGAGTTGATAGACGTTGCTGCAAATGGCTTGCGATGGGTGTTTTTCTGCTATCCTCTCGTGGGTTTTCAAATGGTATCGTCAGCCTTTTTCCAGAGCATCGGCAAACCAAACAAAGCAATTATTCTCTCCGTAACCCGCCAGGTGCTGTTTCTGATACCGCTTCTGCTGATTTTGCCCACCTATCTGCACGTAACAGGTGTATGGGTAAGCATGACAATATCCGATTTTATTTCTGTGATTTTGACTGCCGTATTGTTATTTAGCGAATTTAGAAATAAATCTTCTGTCAGTTAGCATCATGGCTGTTTGATAAATTAATAAAAAATTGTAACTTTGCCGTCAGTAAAAAAAATCAAGTATAATAAACAAATACAAATGAACAACGCATTATTTCAATTTTCTGTGCCTAAAAACGAACCGATTTTAGGTTATGCACCAAATTCTGAGGAACGTACTCTCCTCGAAAACGAACTACATCGCCAATACAACACTCAAATCGAAATTCCGCTTATCATCGGAGGAAAAGAGGTAAAAACGGGCAAAATGGGCAAGGTGGTGATGCCCACAGAACACTCTCACGTGTTGGCAACCTATCACCAATGTACTGAAAAAGAGGTTAAAATGGCTATTGATGCTGCTATGGAAGCCCGTAAGCAGTGGGCGGAAATGCCTTGGGTTGACCGTTGCAGCATAATTATTCGGGCAGCTGAACTTTTTTCTAAAAAATATCGCTATCTGCTCAACGCTGCCTGTATGCTCGGTCAGGGTAAAAATGCGATGCAGGCGGAAATTGACTCAGCATGTGAAGCTATTGATTTTATGAGATTTAACCCATATTACGCTTCGCAAATATATACTGACCAACCATTTTCGCCAACTACAGACTGCATCAACCGTGTGGAATACAGAGCGTTGGAGGGTTTTATATACTCCATTACGCCGTTTAATTTTACGGCAATCGCTGTAAATCTGAACATTAGCCCCGTGCTTATGGGCAACGTTACGGTTTGGAAGCCTGCAACAACTGCTATTTTGTCCAACTATTACGCTATGAAAGTGTTGCAGGAGGCAGGTGTCCCCGATGGCGTTATCAATTTTTTGCCAGGTAAGGGAAGCGTTATCAGCGATGTGGTGCTTAATCACCCCGATTTCGCGGGTATTCACTTCACAGGTTCGACTGCAGTGTTTCAGGGTTTCTGGAAAACTGTCGGCGAAAATATATCAAAATACAAAACCTATCCCAAACTCGTGGGAGAAACAGGCGGAAAGGACTTTATTTTTGCACACAAAAGTGCCAATCCACGCGAACTTGCAACAGCTATTGTGCGTGGATCATTTGAGTATCAGGGACAAAAGTGTTCGGCAGCATCACGTGCATACGTGCCGAAGTCAATTTGGGCTGAAACTAAAAAGAATGTCGGCGAAATGCTAAAAACCATCAAAATGGGCGATGTACGCGACTGCAAAAACTTTGTAAATGCCGTTGTAGACGAAGCTTCGTTTGATAATATTGCTGCCTACATTCAAAGAGCGGAAAAGAGCAAGGACGCCGAAATAATTTTTGGCGGAAAATGCGACAAAACAATCGGTTATTTTGTTGAACCAACCGTTATTGAGGCACTTAAACCTGATTATGAAAGTATTAAAGAGGAAATTTTTGGACCCGTCATCACCATTTTTGTTTATGAGGACGCCGATTTTGAAAAGACTCTCAAGCTCTGCAACGAAACTTCGCCATACGCTCTTACAGGCTCTATTTTTTCGTATGACAGATATGCTACTCTATTGGCTGACAAGATTTTACGTTTTTCAGCAGGCAATTTCTACATCAACGACAAACCGACAGGTGCTGTAGTAGGTCAGCAGCCATTCGGCGGAGCGCGTGCCTCAGGCACCAACGACAAGGCAGGCAGTTACCTTAACCTTGTACGTTGGGTTTCGCCGCGTGCCATCAAGGAAAATCTCAATCCGCCAACCGAATACGGATATGCGTTTCTGGGATAAAAAAACGAGACTGTATTATTTTGGGGACAGTATCAGAGAAAACCGCCTGTTGAAAAAAAGGCGGTTTTTGTATAATTGGAATTATTCACTTTATACCGAAGTTATTAAAAATGGAGCATACAAAAATTATGATAAAATGAGATTGCAGGTCAAACCCGCAATGACGTAAATAACTTTGTATAAGGGACTTATTTCATTTTGGTGTTATTCACTTTATTTCACCGCTGTAGTTTCGATTTCAACTTTTACTCCCATTGGCAGTTTGCAAACTTGGTAGCAGAGCCTTGCAGGCATATCTTTTGTGTAATATTTGCCGTAGATTTCGTTCATTGCGCCGAAATTTGCCAAATCGTCAAGTAAAACCACCGATTTAACCACATTTTCAAAGCCATATCCTGCCTCTTTGAGGATTGCATATATATTTACAAAACACTGTTCAACCTGAGCCTCAATAGTTTCAGGCACATAACCATCTTTGGAATTTACAGGCAACTGCCCCGAAATGTAAAGAGTGCCGTTAGCCTCAATAGCTTGACTGTAAGGTCCAATCGCCTTTGGAGCGAGGAGAGAATTAATTACTTTTTTCATTACCTTATATTTTATTAAAATTTATATTTTTGACTATTAGTAATTGATAATCATAGGTTTAAATTCAATTTCTCAATAATTCTTTGGCACTGTTTATTGCCGTTTCGGATGGATTTTTGCCAGAAATCATTTGAGCAATTTCATCAATACGCTCATTTTCTGATAATTGTATTATGTTTGTTTTGGTTGAAATACCGCTTTCGTCTTTATAAACTTTGTAATGCGTTTTTCCTTTTGCGGCTATCTGCGGCAGGTGAGTGATGGCAATGACCTGCATATTTTCACCCATTTGTTTGAGTATTTCGCCTGTTTTTTTGGCTATTTCGCCTGAAACTCCGGTGTCAATCTCGTCAAAAATTATTGTTGGCAAGTTAGCCGAAGCAAGCACTAATGATTTTATTACCAGCATTAAACGGGAAATTTCTCCCCCTGATGCAATTTGCGAAATTCCCTGCGGTTCACGATTTTTGTTGGCAGAAAACAGAAATTCTATCCTGTCTTTGCCGTTGGACGAAAAATTTTCCAATTCTGAAACTGCAACTTCAAATTTTGCATTAGGCATTCCAAGTAGCGAAAGCATATCTTCAACCTGTTCTTTTACGGTCTTTTGTATGGATATTCTTTTTTGGGAAAGTTTTTGTGCGGCAATATTCAGGTTGTCTTCAATTTCAGCAATTCCCCGCTTGAGTTTCAAGGTTTCTTCGTCAAAATTTTCGATAAGGAACAGTTTTTTTTGAAATTCATTTTGTAAATCAATGAGTTCTGAAATTGTGAAAACTCTGTGTTTCTGTTCGAGCGAATAGATTGTGTTTAGTCGTTCTTCTACAAAAGTTTTACGTTCAACGTTAAACTCGGTTTGGCTCAAAAGCGATTCAATTTCCGAGTTAATATCTTTAATCTCAATCATTGAGAGTGCAAGTCGTTCAGAAAAATTTTGCTCGTCCGGCAAGTATTTCTCAATTTTGCGAAGAGTATTTAACACACTGTTTACCTGGTTCAAAACACCAAACTGCTCTGACGAAATAATTGTGGAAATTGTGGTCAGTCCCTCGTTTATTTCCTGAGAGTGATTTATGAGATTTAACTCGTTTTCCAATTCAGTCTGTTCATTTTCAGTGAGTTTGGCACTCGAAAGTTGTTCAAACTGAAACTGTGCATAATCCTTTTCTTCAAATGTTTTTTCGGCTTGTTCTTGAATGGTTTTAAGCTGTTGTTGTTTGTGTTGATAATCAATGAAATAACGTTTATAAGTTTCCAACTCTTCGGCAGTTTGTGTAACCAAATCTACGGTATTCAACTGAAAGTTGTTGTTGCCCAAAAGCAAACTTTCGTGTTGTGAATGAATGTCAATAAGTTGTGAGGTTAATTCTTTGAGCTGCTGCAAATTAACAGGTACATCATTGATAAATGAGCGTGATTTGCCGTTTTGCAAAATCTCTCGGCGAACGATGCACTCATCAAAATAGTCAATCTCAACCTCTTCAAAAAAACTTTTCAAATCGTTTTTGGATATATCAAAAACTGCCTCTACAACACATTTGCCTGCATCCGAGAGAATAACCTTTGCATCTGCTCTTTGCCCCAAAACCAAGCCCAAAGCACCTAAAACAATAGACTTGCCTGCACCTGTTTGACCTGTTATTACCGACAAGCCTGCGTGAAAGTCAATGCTAAGTTGCTCTATCAGAGCATAATTTTGTATTTCAAGACGATGCAACATTCTTTTTTATATTTCAGATTGCAAATTTACAACTATTTTGCGATTTACAAAACTTAAAAGACTAAATCTTTTTTTGATGTGCTATGAAAAAAAGTTAACTCACCCAAAAAAACATTTTGTTTATAAAAAAAAATACTTTATCTTTGCATTTACTTTCTATAAACAAGAAAGATAAAAACAAATAATAAAGATGAAAGGTTACTCACAAATATCAACAATTTTGATGTTACGACCAGAAAAGGCTCGTAACTTATTGATTATAAGCGAGTTACCCCCCCCCGCCAAGTCGTTGATTATCAAGCAGTTACGTGCTTGTATTATAGTTATATAGTTGATATACAGCCTGTTAGCAAAAGCAGGCTACTTTTCGTGTTGTTTAATGAATTGAAAATTATGGATACTATAACACAAAATAATGAACAATTAAAAATGAATAATGAACAATATAATTTCTTTTTCGATAAGTAATGAAAAATAGATAAAATGAAAAAAGTGCCGTCATTGCGGGCTTGACCCGCAATCCCCCGCTGAATAAGTCCCTAATAAACATGGAATTGCGGGTCGCAGCCCGCAATGACGGCACTGAAAACAAAAGGCGGTCTCCGAAAAGCCTGAACAGAGTAGAAAGTTTTTATAAATACCTTAAATCCGCAAATAAATTCTAAAAAAATTAGCAAAATGTTGAAAACTAAAAGTTTAGAACACTTTGCCGTTTGAAAAATTTCACTTATTTTTGTGATGTGAAACTAAAAATAATAATTTTTCAGATGACAAAAGTACAAAAATCTTCGCAAAAAATCAGCCCTTTGGCAGGAATTTATTTCGTAAATGACGAATTTAATTCTTCACATGTTCAGCAACTCATTGATAATGAGCTTGGTATTCGTGTTTCAACTTGCGGTTATAGCTATGGAAAAATATTCAAAAATTGGTTCAACCTGTTTTTTTGTGGCGGCGAATGTGCCGAAGATATTCAGCAACATTTGCGCCCGACACTCTCGCAAATACCTAATAATCA
>JAITNR010000103.1 GCA_031290375.1 Prevotellaceae bacterium
ATACGTTCAATATTGTACGACATTGATTTGATATTGATGACATTTCTGATTTGCTCTCTGTCAAGCGTTTTGTCGGCAAATTTGGTTTCCAGCATCTCGCCTAACTGGTGAAAAAGTTCATCTACTTCATCGTCCTGTTTAATCACATTGTAAGCGGCGGTGGAGTCTTCACCTGTAAAGGCAAAAATGGCGTTACGCAGCATGTTTTCGGCAATTTGAAACATCGTTTCGAGCATCGTTTTGGCTTGCACAAAATCCTTGTGATTCAGGTTTGTTCGTCTCAAATAATGAATGACATTGAGCAAAATATCGCCCACACGCTCAATATTTGTCGTAATGTCCTGATAAGTAATAATCAGGCGCAGGTCGACAGCACGCGGAGTGAATTTGAAAATGGCAAAAACCACTTCTTCGCGGATTTTCACTTCGAGACGGTCGAGAATAATTTCATTTGCCTCTGCCTCTTCGTAAAGTGTTTGCAAATCGTTGTTTTGCAATAGATTATATGAAATTTTGACTTGTGTGAGAGCAGTGCTGCACATCAATTCAAAATCGTTTGACAAAATTCTTAATTCGTTCTTTTTTGCTGTATTCATATTTATTTTAGATTTTATTTTTTACTGCGAATAATACTGATTTTTACAAATAAATTCTTAATTATTTATTCTCGATTACCCAAAAACGCCTGTCAAATACTCTTCGGTGCGTTTGTCGGCAGGTTTGGTAAACATTTGTTTGGTGTCGCCATATTCAATAAGTTGCCCCAGATACATAAACATTGAGCGGTCGGAAATGCGGGCGGCTTGACTCATATTGTGCGTTACAATGATGATGGTGTATTGCTGTTTGAGTTCCAAAATCAGGTCTTCGATACGGTTGGTCGAAATGGGGTCGAGGGCGGATGTCGGCTCGTCCATCAGGATAATTTCGGGTTTCAGAGCAAGACTGCGGGCGATGCAAAGCCGTTGCTGCTGTCCGCCCGAAAGGAAACTGCCTTTTTTGACAAGCGAGTCTTTTACTTCGTCCCACATCGCCACGCGCCGTAAACTCAGCTCTACAATTTCGTCTTTTTCCGCACGTCCAAGACTGATTCCATTGAGTTTATAGCCCGCAATCACGTTGTCGTAAATACTCATTGTTGGGAAGGGGTTAGGACGTTGAAATACCATTCCTGCCCGCCTCCTGACTTGCATTGCATTCATTCGGAAAATATTTTCGCCCCGCAACAGAATTTTGCCTGTAGTTTGTATTTCGGGGTAAAGGTCGTGCATTCTGTTTATTGCCCGCAGAAGCGTAGATTTTCCGCAACCCGAAGGTCCCATAATTGCGGTAACAGAATTTTCGGCAATTACCGCCGACACGTTTTCAATCGCCTTTTTTTCGGGCGTGTAAGCAACAGAGAGGTTTATGAATTCGAGAATATTATTTTGCATAATTTTTGATTAAATTTTCCATTTTCTCGCCACACTTTTTGCAAACAAATTGATACTCAATACAAGAAATAACAATAGCAAGGATGATGACCACACTAATGGTGCAAGGTTAGGGTCGTTGTAAAATTCCCATATTAAGAGCGAAACGGCAGATGTGGGGCGAGTTGCGTTCCAGTTAACTGCTGCGGCACCAAGAGCCGTAACGAGCAATGGTGCAGTTTCACCCATCACACGCGACATCGCCAAAAGAGAGCCTGTGAAAAGTCCGCCAAAAGCAGACGGCAGCAACACTCGCAATATCACTGCTGCATAACTGCCCCCCAGCGACAGCCCCGCCTCTTTGAGCGACAAAGGCAGCAGTTTCAGGCTCTCTTCTGTCGAGCGAATAACCATCGGCATCATCATTACCGCCAAAGCCACGCTGCCCGCCAACGCCGAATATGTGTGCATCGGCTTAACTACCCACACATAAACGATAATGCCCACCACAATTGAGGGAACTCCCTGCAACAAGTCGGCAAGCGTGCTAATAAACACGGCAAAGCGTTTCTTCGGGTTTTCTGACAGATAAATGCCTGTCAAAATGCCGACAGGAATCGCCAGTGCCGACGCCAAAAACAACATCAATAAAGTGCCTGTAATGCCGTTGAGAATGCCGCCTGGAATGCTGTCGCCGCCGCTTCGTGCCAACATCGCTTCCATCGAAGTAGGGGCAATATCAGTAAACAAACTGATATTGAATTGTTTATAGCCTTTTTTAAGTAATTCAAAAATAATGATAAACAGCGGAAACATTGCCAAACCCGACAATCCGCACACAAGATAGAAAATCCCTCTGTCCTTTATTTTTCGGAATTTATTGCTTTGAATTTTGAACATTTATATTGTTTTTTTAGAAAAAATTTACTTATTTGTCATTTTCACAATATATTTTGCCAAAAAATTGATAATGGCAGTGAGCAGGAAAAGCAGCAGCCCTGTTGCCATTAATGAATTGAGTTTCAAGCCGTCTGCTTCGCCAAACTGATTGGCGATGATAGATGCCATTGAATTGCCCGTATCTGAAATGCTATGCGGAATATTATTGGTGTTGCCAATAAGCATTGTAACTGCCATTGTTTCGCCCAACGCCCGTCCCAATGCCAAAATATATGCCGCAAAAATTCCAGAGAACGAGACAGGCAAACTTACAAAACGAACAACTTCAAGTTGAGTACTGCCCAAACTGTACGCCGCTTCTTTTAATTCATTCGGTGTCATTGAAATAAATTCCGTACTCAAAGACGAGGCGTATGGAATTATCATTATTGCCAAAACTATTGCTGCAAGTAAAATGCTGAATCCATGCGAGTTAAGCCCCAATTCTATCAGAAGTGGGCGCAACGAATAAAAGCCCCACAAACCAAAAACAATTGACGGAATACCTGCCAACAAATCCACCACAGAGCCTGCTGCAACGGCAATTTTCGTGCCTTTGAAATACTCACCGTTGAGCAGTGCTACCGACAGCGAAAATGGCAGACAAAACAACAGTGCCAACAACGAAGTTGCCAGCGTTCCTGCAATAAAAGGCAATGCTCCGAAATGCCGATTGACAGAATCCCACTCCTGCGAAGCGATAAAATTCCAAAAGCCAAATTCCAAAAATGCGTCAATACTTTGATTTACAAGCGTATAAATTATTCCTGCTGTCAATAGCAAAATCAGCGTTGCCGCCGAAAAAAGTAATATTTTGAAAAATTTATCTTTCATTTTTTGTCTATGGACTTTTTTGCAAAATTACCTTAAAAACGTAACGAAATGAAGAACAAAATATGAAGATTTTGTGAAGAACCCAAGAAAAAAAGAACATTTTTTTTCGTTGTTCCTTTTTTCTCACAAAACTTTTCCTTTTACAAATTAAACTCAAAATTCACAAACAAATACGGTTTTGTTTTGGCATTTTCAGGTTTTGTCAAGCGAAAATTCGGGGCGATTTTCAATTG
>JAITNR010000023.1 GCA_031290375.1 Prevotellaceae bacterium
GCGGCGACAGTTACACTCCCGGCAGCAGTGATGCAGGCGATATAGGCGACTTTTACCAATGGGGACGTGTTGCTGACGGACACCAAAATACTGTTTGGTACAAAGGTACTGACCATATAGATTCGATTGGGACTTCCGCAAAATGGTCTACGACTAATTACCCTGTTGCTGATGAAAAGACCTCCGGCGTTGTTGCTTACAGTGTCGGCGCAAATACTTATGATATTGCAACACATCAAGTTACAGGTGATAAAGTCGGTAAATTTATCTCAGCAGATTTAGATATTGCTTACGATTGGTATTACAATGGCGGACACGATGACGGCCTTTGGGGTAATAGCACCAGTTCGCACAACTGCCGAAAATCCTGCTAAAGCTGCCAACGACCCTTGTCCTCCAGGTTGGAAAGTCCCGAGTCAGTATAGTTGGTGGGATTCCTCCGTAGGCGACGGTTCTAACAATGTGACTATGTCATCTTATACTTACGCTAATGTTCCTAATAATACTTGGCAATGGCGTGATTCAAGCACAAACGATGGCGCTATTGGCGGCGTTCTTATTACAAATGCTGCCGGCGAGCGTGTTTTCTGCCCGCTGCCGGTTATCGCTATACCATTGACGGTATGTTGCGCAGCGTTGGCAGCACCGTCTACTATTGGAGTAGTGGAGTGAATGCCACGGATGCACGCAACTTGCGCTGCTACAGTACGACCGTTGTCCCTGCTAACAGCAGCTCTCGCTCGGCCGGATTCTCAGTGCGCTGTGTAGCAGAATAGTAATTGTCTGAACTGTGATTTTAATATGATTTTTTTGATTATTATGATTAAAAAATCACATAAATCATTTTAATCATACGGGAATCACAGTTCAGACAACAACGAAAATCGGACAACCCCATTTAGAGATTGTCCGATTTTTTTGTTTGTAATTATATGATAATCAATAATATAAAACACGTATTAATCTGTTAAATCAGTCCGTCAGTGTGCTTTTGAGACAGCAACAAGAGCACAAAAATAATTTTCTTGAAAAAAAAATTAAAAAAATATTTGTTAATTCCGAAAAAAGCATTACCTTTGCAGTTCGAAATTATAAATAGAGGTGCCATAGCTCAGTTGGTAGAGCAACGGACTGAAAATCCGTGTGTCCCTAGTTCGATTCTTGGTGGCACCACACAAGAAAACTGATTTCCAGTTTTCTTTTTTTTGAAGAAATCTGCCAAAGATTACAATAAAATATTAACTTTGCCGTTTAAAGAACCTCAACAGTTACCGAGATTCAAGCAATTATACGCTTTGAATTTCCCCGTAACTTTTGGTTCATAACCCATAATTGATTATGTTTCAAATTTTACGCCTTACTTCTAAATATTTGATAGCAAGCATTATAATGCTTTGTTTTTGGGGGTGTAGTTTAAAAAAACAACTTGCCGAAGCCGACAAACTCTATACAGACGGGGCTTACTACAAGGTTGAAAAAAAATACAAAAAACTTCAACGCAAAATTCCTAAAACAGATAAAAAACTCAAGTCAGATGTATTTTATCGAATAGGACAGTGTAATCGTCTGCTTTTCAATATGAAAACCGCAGAAAAGGCATATACTCAGGCAATTAAATTAAATTATTCGGATTCAATGATTTACCTGAATATGGCAAAAGTTTATCAGGTTCTTGGCAACTATACGGCTGCAACAAAGAATTATGAGAGATTTTTGAAAAAAAATCCTGTATCAAAAGAGGCAATAGACGGCTTGATAGCAAGCGAAAAAGCTAAGGAACTGTTAAAAACTCCCTCCCGCTACAAAACAGGAATTGCGAACGAATTTAACGACAAGAAAAGTTCTGATTTTTCGCCGGCTTTTGTTGGCGATAATGGCGAATCAATAGTTATTACAACTAACAGGAGTAAGTCCAAAAAGCAGAAAATGAGTGATATAACGGGCAAACTCAATTTTGATTTGTACACCGTCAACAAAAACAGTGCCGGTAAGTGGGAAAAACCAAAATTTATTACCGAACTAAACTCATCTGAAGATGACGGCACAGCCTCTTTCACCTCAGATGGGAAAACAGTATATTTTACACGCTGTCTGGCTGAAGCCGGACAGAATCGCGGTGGAGTGATTATGAAATCTACCCGTTCGGGAGGCGAATGGACAGAACCACAAGAGGTTAAACTATTCAACGACAGTTCCATTACTGCGGCTCACCCTGCTATTTCGCCCGATGGCAACACCCTTTACTTTGTGTCGGACATCAAAAACGGCTTTGGAAACAAGGATATTTACAAGTCCGAACATACTGACGGAATCTGGTCTGTCCCCGAAAATCTTGGCGACAAAATAAACACTTCGGGTAACGAAATGTTCCCTTATTTCTCTCAAAATGGCACACTCTATTTTTCATCTGACGGACATCAGGGTTTTGGAGGATTGGATATTTTTGAGGCAAAAAAAGACTCCGCAGGCTCATGGCAAGTAACAAATATGCTTTCGCCCATAAACTCGCAATATGATGACTTTGGAATCACTTTCAGAGGAACTCAAAACAGCGGTTATTTTTCATCAAACAGAGATAACAACAGGGCTTTTGACAAGATTTATTACTTTGAACAACCTGAACTTGTCTATGCCCTCGAAGGCAAAGTTACTGACGAAAACAGCATGCCGCTCTCAGATGCAATTGTAAAAGTAGTTGGAAATGACGGCTCTATAATCAAGCAAAGAGCAAAAAAAGATGGCTCATACAGAGTTAAACTCAATAAAAATGTGAATTACGTGATGCTGGCTTCCAATCGTGGCAATCTCAATTCCTCAGGAGACGTATCCACTTTGGGCTTGACAGACAGCAAAACATACATTAAGAATTTCAAATTGCCCAGTATTTCAAAGCCTGTGAAAATGGAAAATGTTTTTTATGAATTTGGCAAGTGGGAACTCACAAAAGAATCGGAAACAGAGTTGAATAATCTCGTCAAGTTGCTCAACGACAATCCAAACATTACAATTGAACTCTCTGCTCACACCGATTCGGTCGGTTCAGATGCCTCAAACCTTGAACTGTCACAAAGGCGTGCTCAATCTGTTGTTAATCATCTAATTAAAGCAGGAATTGCAGCGGACAGACTTACATCCAAAGGCTACGGCAAAAGCCATCCTGTTGAGGTAGATAAAACTCTCGCTGCCAAATATCGCTTCTTAAAAGAGGGCGATGTGCTTAATGCTCAGCACGTTGTTACTCTAACCAAAGAACAACAGGAAATTTGCAATCAAATCAACCGCCGCACAGAATTTCGCGTTCTAAGGACAACTTATAACCTGTATTAGCAACTGTTTTTGCAGAATATAAAATATGGAAAAAATTCTTTTTTAAAAATCAAAAATATATTATCTTTAACTAAAATTAATATTCAAAAATATGAAAAAATCTATCTTTATTTTAATCGTACTCCTCATGGGAACTCAATTTGGTTCTTTGTCCGCTCAAAACAAAGAAAAACGTGAGAAAATAGTTATTGCTGTACAGGCTCAGACTGTCAGTCAGAAAGATGTAGCGGGAAAACCTGAAAAGGAAATAATTACCATTCCCATAAAATTAGTAAAAAATCTAATCACAGCAGAGGCAAAAGTCAATGGAATACCCCGAACCTTCATAGTCGATAACGGTGCTCCATGTCTGATACTGAACAGCAAATATACAAACATGGATACCTCAGACAAGACAGAGCAAGCGCAAGGAGTAAACAGCTCTGTTTCCTATACGAAAATGGTGCCGGTAGAAGAGTTTGATTTTCATGGAATCAAAATAAAAGGCAAAGAGGTGATTTCGATGGATATTTCCAATCTGGAAAAACAGTGCGGCATCGAAATTTACGGACTAATCGGATACGATGTCTATAACACTTACGATATGCTGTTTGATTATGCCAATAACACACTGACACTGATAAATCCTGATGTTTCAAAAGAATACATGGAAAATAATTTCAAAAATAGCAAAACACACGAAATTCCGATAGAAATAAAAGCACATATCGCCATTCTAAAAGGAACTGTCGGACAACAGGAACTTAATCTGGGTTTTGATTGTGGAGCAAACGGCAATTTATTAAGTGCCGACCTTTTCAATACATTTGAAAAACAACTCACAAAAGTAAGAAAAACAGATTTAAGCGGTGCCGGAGAATCGAAAACAGATGTAAAGGCAGGCAAAATAAAAAATTTAATCATCGGAAATAAAAAGTTTCAAAAAATACTGACCGTTTTCAATGACATGAGCCATTTGAATGCCGGTTATAATCTGCAATTAGATGGATTGATAGGATACGAAATCCTGTCAAAACAGAAAACATTATTGAGTTATCAAAATAAAAAGATAGTTTTTATTGAATGAAAATTGTAATTTTGTAAAAAGTTTAATCGGAAATGCGGCACTCCTCTAAAATAGAAATTAAAAACAAAAAAGCAGGCTTTAACTACGAGTTATTAACCAAATACACGGCGGGTTTGGTGCTTTATGGAACTGAAATCAAGTCAATACGCGAGAGTAAGGCGGGATTGGTTGATTCCTACTGCACTTTTTCAAAAGGGGAACTTTGGGTAATAAATATGCACATAGCAGCCTTTCGTCTTGGCAACTTCTACAACCACGAGGCTCGCCGCAACCGAAAATTGTTATTAACCAAACGTGAACTGAAAAAAATAGAACGTACAACCAAAGAAACAGGACTCACAATCGTACCTACACGTCTGTACATCAACGAAAAAGGCTTGGCAAAACTTGACATCGCCATAGCCAAAGGCAAAAAACTCTATGACAAGCGAGAAGCAATCAAGGAAAAAGATCTGCGCAGAGAGTCTCAGCGAATTTAAGAATAAAAATATTAACCGAACATCTAATAATCTGTTAAAAATAAACTGGAAAATAAAAATATGAGATACAAAATTTTATCCGCTCTGCTATGCCTGTCGCTAATTGCCTGCGCTCAAAACAAAAACAAACCGGCACTTGTGAAAATATACACAACTGAAGGAAATATCAAAGTGCTGCTCTATGACGACACGCCTGACCATAAGTTTAATTTTCTTCAATTGGTCAATAATAAGAGTTACGAAGGGCTTCTTTTCCATAGAGTTATCAAAGACTTTATGATACAGGGCGGCGATCCTGAGTCGAGAGATGCCGATACGGCAAAGGTACTTGGCAGTGGCTCGCTCGGCTACAATTTGCCTGCCGAAATTCGCTTTCCGCAACATTGTCACAAACGCGGAGCATTGGCGGCAGCGCGCGAGTCGGACAACACAAACCCAATGAAAGAGTCGTCCGGGTGCCAGTTCTACATTGTTACGGGCAAACCTGTAACAGGCACAGAACTTGATTTCTTTGAGAAAAATGTCAATAAAACCCTTTTGCCCAAAGAGCCTTTGAAATACACCGAAGAACAACGCCGACAATACAAAACATTCGGAGGAACACCACATTTGGACGGTAACTACACCGTTTTTGGAGAAGTCGTAGAGGGTTTTGATGTTTTGGAGAAAATTCAAAATATACCAACCAACAGCAACGACAGACCAAGAAAAGACATCAAAATATTGAAATTGAAAGTGGTCAAAAGATAGGGACTGCCGAAAATTGTGTTAATCCTGCAAAATGTTTTCGTCATTGCTTCGGATAAATCCTACCAATGACGAAAACAATTGTACCCGAAGCGGGACTTGAACCCGCACAGCCGTGAAGCCAAAGGATTTTAAGTCCTTCGTGTCTACCATTCCACCATCCGGGCAGAAAAATGTTGAGCGGAAAACGGGATTCGAACCCGCGACCCCGACCTTGGCAAGGTCGTGCTCTACCACTGAGCTACTTCCGCAATTCACTAAAATTCAGCGTCAAGTGTCAGGTTTCCGAACAACACTATTCATTTCCTCTTGCCTGACCTCACTACCAAAAATCGGACTGCAAAGTTATAACTTTTTTTTTATTTGGCAAAGATTTTTTGTAAAAAAATTATCTGATGGCACAATCAACTTGTCCAAAACGCAAATCACAGTTTTTCATATTTAAATCTCTTGTGTGTCCAAAGGTAATACTCAGGGTTCTGGCGAATTGTTTTTTCCAAAAATTGATAATATATTTTTGTCAGTTCAAAGTCGGGCAAAGAGGCAGGATTTGGGTGTATTTTGATAACCTCTGCTTTGTAATAACCTCGTTTTAGGCGTTTTACTTCAATATAGAAAGCCTCAAAACCATAACGTTTGCATATTTTTTCAGCACCGGTCAATACAGGAATGTTGTGATTGAGAAACGGCAAAAAGTGCCGTACCTCCCGCTTTCGAGGCGACTGGTCGGCGATATAGCCTGTTACGCTGACCTTATTTGCCTGTTTTTGAAAATCAATCCACCTGAGCGTTTGAGCCATTTCAACACAGTGTACTCCCATTTTCTTGCGATTTTGTCTTATCAACCTGTCGGTAGCCTCATTGTGCAACCGCTGATAAATCTGTGAGGCTGTAATGTTTTTATCAACCCAGAGAGCCATCGAACTTACCCATTCCCAATTGCCATAATGACCCAAAAAAAGTGAAATTGACTTACCCTGTCGAATTGCCGCGTTAATTTCTTCATAATTAACAAATTGCATTCGTTTCATAATCTGTTTTTCGGAATAGGTAAAAAGTTTTGTTGCCTCCAAAAACATATCGGTAAAAAAACGATAAAATTTTTTTTCTATATTAACTATCTCTTTTTCAGACTTTTCAGGGAAACAGGTTGTAAGATTTTTTCTAACCACTTTTCTGCGATAACGAATTAGATAATAGAGTATTAATGCAAAAAAATCTGAAATCGGATACAAAATCCAAAGCGGAATAATTGAAAGTATGACCCAAAAAAATTTTAGAAGGTAGAATGTAAGTTTGTTTAGCATTGTTCCAAAAAAAAAATGATTGTATTTGCTCATTTACTTATTTGCAAAGTTAATACTTTTAGTTCGTTTGAAAAACTTTTTTTTGTAAATTGAAAAAAAAGTATTACCTTTGCAGTTCGAAAAATATTATTCACGTCATATAGATTACTCATTATCAGTAATTTAACATTGTTTTTAAGTGAATTAGCCCACGAAAAGAACAGTAGCCCGCTGGTAGTGCAAGTTTATTTGTTTATTAAAAAATTAAAAGAAATTAATTGTGGATACTCTTAGTTATAAAACGGTTTCAATCAACAGAGCGACTGCACAAAAAGAGTGGGTTGTAGTTGATGCAAATGATTTGGTTTTGGGACGTATGTCCTCCAAAGTAGCAAAATTGCTGCGTGGAAAATACAAACCAAGTTTTACTCCGCACGTTGATTGCGGTGATAATGTGATAATTATCAATGCCGAGAAGGTTCGCCTCACAGGCAGAAAATGGACAGACAGGATTTATCTTCGTCATACGCTCTATCCGGGCGGACAGAGAGAAACAACGCCTGCCGAAATGATGGCGAAAAGCCCAGAAAAGCTTATTCGCAAGGTTGTAAAAGGTATGTTGCCCAAAAACGTTTTGGCAAACGCCATTATCAACAATCTCCATGTTTATGCAGGTTCGGAGCATCCGCACGCTGCCCAAAATCCAAAAGTTATTGATTTAAACAAAATTAAATAGTATTTATGGAAGTAATAAACGCTATAGGAAGAAGAAAAGCGGCAGTTGCCCGCATTTTTGTAAAGTCAGGTTCGGGTAAAATCGTTATCAACAAAAGAGAAATTGATAATTATTTTCCATCTACTATACTGCAATATGTTGTACGTCAGCCACTTAACAAAATTGAAGTTGTAGAAAAATATGACATCAACGTAAATCTTTACGGCGGTGGATTTAAGGGACAGGCAGAGGCATTGCGTCTGGCTATTGCTCGCGCTTTGGTTAAGATTGATGAAAACAACAAGCCTGCACTGAAAGCAGAAGGTTTCCTCACACGCGATAGCCGTATTGTTGAGCGTAAGAAACCGGGTCGTCCAAAAGCTCGCAAACGTTTCCAATTCTCAAAACGTTAAGAGTTCTATTTGTAGCAATGTGTTTTTACACATGATTATGCAGATTAACACGCAGTTATGCTTATGTCGGCTGCGGTTTGGCTGGTCTGTAAAAAGCATTGTAATGTGTTTAGTATCTAAATTGTCGTGACTTTTTATTCAAAAACTACTCGACAATTGCCCTACTAAAAGAATGTAAACATTTAAAAAGCAAAAATTAAAAAATATATAAAAAATGCGTCAAACAAATTTTCAAGAATTATTAGAAGCCGGAGCACATTTCGGACACATGAAAAGGAAATGGCATCCTGCAATGGCACCGTACATCTTTATGGAACGTAACGGCATTCATATTATTGACCTTCACAAAACGGTTGCCAAAATCGAAGAGGCAGCTGCAGCACTAAAGCAAATTGCCAAGTCGGACAAAAAAGTACTGTTTGTTTCTACAAAGAAACAGGCTAAGCAGGTTGTGGCAGACAAGGCTACAGAAGCGGGAATGCCGTATATTACAGAGCGTTGGGCTGGCGGTATGCTTACCAACTTCCAAACTATCAGAAAGGCTGTCAGAAAAATGGATACCATTGACAAGATGGAAACAGACGGCACTTTAAACACAATGTCAAAGAGGGAAAAACTGCAAATCAAGCGTCAAAGAGATAAACTCGAAACCAATCTCGGTTCTATCAAAAGTATGAGCAGAATTCCTGCCGCTTTGTTCGTTGTTGATGTAATAAAAGAACACATTGCAGTTGCAGAAGCGGTAAGACTTGGTATCCCTGTCTTTGGAATTGTTGATACCAATTCAGACCCCTCTGATATTGACTTTGTAATACCCTGCAATGATGATGCTACAAAGGCTATTGACATTATCCTTTCAATTATGGTTGATGCTGTAAAAGAGGGATTTCAGGAACGCAAAGTAGAGAAAAACGACGAAGAAACATCAAGTTTTGAAGTCAAAGAAAGACGTACCCGTGCAAGAAAGGGGGCGAGAAATGAGGAAGTTAGAACAACAGAGGAGTGATTGAATTTTATTAGTTATGAATTTTTAATTCGTAACTTTTTATTAAAAAAATTAAAATTAAGGAGGAAAAATAAACTTATGGCAGTAACAATGGCGGAGATACAGAAACTTCGTACAATGACAGGCGCCGGAATGATGGATTGCAAGAATGCCTTGGCAGAAGCAGACGGCGATATGGAAAAAGCGATAGAACTGATTCGCAAACGCGGACAGGCAATAGCCGCAAAACGCTCTGACAGAGAGGCTTCCGAAGGTTGTGTTCTGGCAGGTATCAAAGATGGCTTTGCAGCAATAATAGCAGTAAAATGTGAAACTGACTTTGTAGCTAAAAATGCTGATTTTGTAGCTCTTGCACAAATGATTTTGGATATTGCGCTTGAGCAGAAACCGACAACTTTAGACCAATTACTCTCTGTCGCTGTTGATGGCAGAACTATTGCTGAACTCATTACCGAACGCAGTGGCATTACGGGTGAAAAGATGGAACTCGGTTATTATGAATTTGTGAAAGGTAATACAGTGGTTGAATACAACCACACGGGCAACAAACTTTCAACGATTGTGGCTTTTGAACAGGCAAACGTTGAGCGTCAGGTAGCGCGCGACATAGCAATGCAGGTAGCCTCAATGAACCCTATCTCCCTGACTAAGGATACTGTACCTGAGAAAGTCATTGCACAAGAATTGGAAATAGGCAGAGACAAGGCTCGACAAGAGGGCAAACCTGAAAATATGCTTGATAAGATTGCTCAGGGGCGTTTGCAGAAATTTTTTCAGGAATCAACCCTTATGGCGCAAGAGTTTATCAAGGACAACAAAATCACAATTGAGCAATATGCCAAGCAAAACAACGCAATACCTGTTGACTTTAAGCGTGTTACGCTAAATCAGGATTAAACAACCGGAACTAAGCGACAAAGAGAAAAACGAGGCTTTTGGAAAAGAGAGGCTCGTTTTTTTTGTTGAGAAATTAACCAAAATAAAATAAAACAAGTCCGCAGAAAACGCATTCATTATTCATTAAAAATGTTTTAGTCCGTGGGGTGTTATGTGAATAACTGCAAGTCCTGACTTCGACGGTCAAAAATCACAAAGCAATATCATTCAATGACTTACCAAAACAGCG
>JAITNR010000059.1 GCA_031290375.1 Prevotellaceae bacterium
TTTGAGTGGGCGAAAAAGAACAAACCGCTCGACGGAAATTTGGAGGTGTATGAAATTGCAACAGTAGCCAATTTTGAGGCAACAGCGGGTAAAACGCCCTTTGATGTAATTGACGAAACGCTTTACGGACAAGAAAAGTTTGACACTGTAAAAGAAAAAACAGAATGGGTTTGCGATAATTTTGAACACACGCAAAAAGTGTCTGAACTTTGATTTTAAGAATGATTATTGTGATTTATATGATTAAATCGTGTAAATTAAATGTTCAGACAATAATCAGAATAATCAAACAAATAACATTAAAATCAAAGTTCAGACAATATGTTACAAGAAGTAAAAGACCTCCAAAATGAAGCCGTCAGCCGTTTGGTTGCCGAAGTTGACAAAAATATGATTAAATTTAAATGATTATGATAAATGAAGAATATAAATACTCTGCATTGACTGAAAAAATAATTGGCTGTGCAATGACTGTACATAAGATTTTAGGCAATGGTTTTCAGGAAGTTATTTATCAACGTGCATTGGAAATTGAAATGTTGCTGGCTGGCATTCATTTTAACCGTGAATTTGAAATGCCAATTTATTATCGAGAACAACATATCGGCACTCGAAGAGTAGATTTCTTTGTCGAAAATGTTATTTCTGTTGAATTGAAAGCAATTACACAATTTGAAAACACAAATTTTGCACAAGCAATCAATTATCTCGAAGCATACAATCTTGAAATAGGTTTGCTTATCAATTTTGGTGAAATAAGTTTGAAATTCAAACGATTAACAAATAAAAAATACAAACCGCAATAATCAGAATAATCAGAATAAATAACATTAAAATCAAAGTTCAGACAAAATATGTTGCAAGAAATAAAAGACCTTCAAAATGAAGCCGTCAGCCGTTTGGTTGCCGAAGTTGGCAAAAAAAATGAAATCACATTCAAAGCCCCTACAGGCAGCGGAAAAACCTATATGATGGCGGACTTTATGAACCGCATAATTGTCAAAAAAAGCAATGTTGTTTTCCTTGTTTCCTCGCTCAGTAAAGGCGATTTGGCGCGACAGAACTATGAAAAATTCTGCGACTATGCCCAGAAAAAATTCTTTGCCAATCTCAATCCCTACCTGATAAACAGCGAAATTGCAGGCGAGGAACGGCTTTTTATTCCTGATACACACAATGTTTATGTGTTGCCGCGCGATTTATACAAGGAAAAAAGTCGCATAAAAACGCAGGGCGTGCTGTTTAATTTTTTCTTGCAACTTCGGGCAAATGGCAAATTTATTTTCTTCATAAAAGACGAGTGCCACATTGCCACAAAGAATTTGGACGATTTGAACGCCACCTTTGAAAAGGTTATCAACTTTTCGGCGACCCCAAAACTTTCACGCGGACAAAATCATGATGTTGAAATTACGACCGAAAAAGCAGAAGAAGTAAAACTTATAAAAACGATTGAGTGGGGCAAATGCAAGCGCAACGGCGATGAAACAGATGAAACGGTTGAAGATGCCGTAAATAAATTTGAAAGCATAAAAGAACAGTATCGTAATTTGTTAGACGTTAATCCTTGCCTGATTGTTCAAATTTCCAACAAGGACAAAGCAGAGGAAGAATGGAACAACACTATTTTGCCTGTTTTGAACAAAAAACCGGAACTCAAATGGATGATGATTGTGGATAAAGAGAAAGATTGTGATACAAACGATGTTTTTAAGGCAAAGAAACAGCCTGTAAGCAAGTGGAAAAATTACGCAAAGGAAAATCTTGCAAGCATTGACATTATCATTTTCAAAATGGTTATTACGGAAGGATGGGATATACCGCGAGCCTGTATGCTTTATCAACTTCGCGACAGTCAAAGCAAGCAACTTGACGAGCAGGTTATGGGACGTGTCCGTAGAAATCCCTGTTTGCTGAATTTTGAAAATTTATCGCCCGAAGCGCAGGAATTGGCAATGACTGCTTGGGTATGGGGCATAAAACCCGAATCGGCAAATAAAACGTATGGAGTGAAACTCTTTGACGAGCCGAGCGACACCACCGACAACATAAAAGTAAAAATAACCAAAATAAAACCGCTAACGCAAAAGGCGGATTTTGATTTGCAGAAGATATTAAAACCGCTAACAACCCATAAAAGCATTTTTGAACTTGGGCGAAAACTTAAACAAACTACAAACGAAGTGCGGCAAATCTGTTATGATTATGCAAGCGACTATCAAAAATGGTGGCAAGTTGCGGAATATGCAGACGAAATTAAAAAGGAAAGCGAGAAATATCTTTGCGATTATGCACAAAGTATGGAAGTAGCAAAAGATGAAAATGGCAATGAAATGGAAGTGTCGTTTGCCGTAACCTCGCATTATACTGATAATGGGAATTATGTAAATATCGGGAATTGGGTATGGCGGAGGAGAGATGTTTCGGATAAATTTGCCTTTGATTCGGATGCCGAAAGAGAATGGGCAAGCATATTAAAAGACCTTTCAGCAAGTAACAATAACGATTCGCAAAAGAGTGTTGCCACAACAACAGTCGGGAAAATAAAAAACAAACAAAATGAAAATACCTTTGAAGGATTTGATACAAACGTAAATGAAAAAGAAATTTTTCTTTGGGGCAAAAACTATGTTCCCAATTCAACCATAAAATTTGAGTATTATATGGGGGCGTTACATTCGTCTTTCCCCGATTTTGTAATGAAAGACGGATACGGGAGAATCCACATTTTTGAAGTAAAAAGCGTGAATATTGCTCCTTCAATGATTGACAACAATATTTACAAAGCAAAAATTGCCGAACTGAAAAACTGCTATAAACAAGCCTCGTTAATTACAAATCAGGTGTTTTACCTGCCTGTTTTAGACGGCGAAGTTTGGCAAATTACGCAATACGCAAATGGACAAGAAAA
>JAITNR010000102.1 GCA_031290375.1 Prevotellaceae bacterium
TTGCGGCTGCCTCAACTCACTACCGAGCAGCGGGACAATATAACAGATGCTGCCTTTAAAGCCAATGCTTTGGCAAAAGGGCTTACCATTTATAATATGACGCTCAATTGCGTGCAATATTGGGACAATACCAAATGGACAGGAATAGGTTGCCCTGCAACAATAGCAACGGCAGCTGACATCACTGCCGCTGATGCAGCAGTATGCGAGGGCAACAGTGCCACATTGACTGCTTCCAGCAGCATTGCAGGAGCAGTTTTTAGATGGTATGACTCACAGACTTCTACTGCAATTTTATCAACAGGTTCGAGTTTTACTACTCCTGTATTGAATGCGAGTATCACTTATTACGTCAGTGTTTCGAGCGGCATTATTGACGAAAATTTGCCCGGAAACAGAAAGGCTGTTACTGTTACTGTTGCAGCCATACCCGCTGCACCTGCCGAGATTGCTATGTCTTCGCCATTTCCTGAAGGCGGAAGCTGCAGACTGACGGCTACAGAAGTTGCAGGTGCCACAAGTTATATTTGGACTTTGGCTAACGGACTGACAACAAACGCATTCGCAGGACAGACAGGCGAAACTTCAAGCAATAGCATTACCGTTACAGGCAATACCTTTGGCAATTATGAAGTTTCGGTAAAGGCAAAAAACATCTGTGAGAGTGCTGCAACAACGGCTAATGTCAAGGTAGATATAAATCCTAACAGCGGCTATGGCAGTACACCGTCCGGTACGTGGAAATTTTACGGTCAGCGTTGTTTTGACATTGCCGTTACCGACCAGACCGCAAACTACGGTTCTCACATTAATACAGACGGTTGGCGCAAAAATCACAGGACAGATTTCAGTGTAACTCCTATTCCCTCACAGTCGTATCCGCAAACGGGAACACTTGCCAACACGCACACATATACATTTGTTCCCGGTGCCACAATTACCAACCTGAGATTTACATACATTGATGCAACAGGCAAAGTGATAGATGGCGACCTTACTCCGCAGGGAAATTACAGCGGTACAGTTTCAGCAGGAACACAGTGTTCTGTAACGGTAAAATACAGAGAAACTTTGAATCAGGATGCTGTTAATTTGCTTGCTACGGCGGCACTGAGAGCGGATTTGTATGCTGTTTATACTTACGCAGGAACAGAACGTATAACCAAATTGAAAGTATATGTTCAGGATGCCGTTTGCAGCGGTGCTTTGATGAAGCCAAGCACCAACGAAAATCCTCAGTGGATGGCTATAATGGCTTACAACCTTGGAGCAGACAAAGCACTGGATTTTAATCAGCAAAAAACATATCTTCCAACAAGTAATGCCAACCCCGCTACTTGGGGAGATACATATCAATGGGGACGTTACAGGATAGACGATACATATTATCTTCGTACCAGTTCTGCCACAACAGCAACCGCTTCTGCGTTTGACGCTAATGGACAACCTACGGCTGTCGGAGCGGTAAACTACTTTATTAAAGGCAATCCAACCTATGGTAATGATTGGCGCACTACTCCGAATGATGCACTTTGGCAGGATAATACTACAAAAAACAATCCCTGTCCTGCAGGCTGGCGTATGCCGTCTGAAACCCTGTTTAAGCAACTTATTGATGCTACCGATAACCAGTGGGTCTGGAGCAACAGCAATACAAAAGGGTACGAGGTTCATCCTGAAGGCGGTATTTTTGCATCGTCTCCAATGACCCTGTATCTCACGGCTACGAACAGAAGAGGCACTGACGGTTCTTTTGCCGACCTTTATAATGGCTATGGCTACTATTGGACTACTACTCCTGTTACTAGTAGTACCAGTGCAAGAGTATTAGAATTTACCAGTGCTATCGCTCCGAAAATGAGTAATCTTGCGCGTTCCACAGGTACTGCGGTGCGTTGTGTAATAATAGACTATTAACCTGAATTTTAGATAAGCAAACAGATAACTTATTGATTTTATTAGTGTATTAGCGGCAGAATTATAATATTTAGCCGCTAATGCACTAATTTTAATTAAAAGGCTACGACCCGCAATGACGAATACAATTCTCACAATTCTCAGAATTTACAGACCCAAACATGTCAATTATGAAAATTCTGAAATTATGTGAAAAATAAATTTGCACAATCAAAAAATTATATCTACCCTTGCACCCTATTTTTTGAAGATATTAACAATCCTTGTCCTGCCGGTTTTCGCGTTCCTACTCAGCACGAATGGGCGTTGATAGGTAATGAAGGTGGCAATTCTGCTTCCGTATCTGCCGATTACTTCAGCACCTCACTTGCCGGTAGTACTCCTAAATTTTACACCACTTGGGTTCCTGTCAAAAACGCTAAGGTGAACAACTCATGGAATAGCGGCACTAACGAAGATAACAATTACTCCGACCTTTGCGGTTACGCACTGTGCAAGGCAAGTGATTGGAACAGTGCTGATGCCGGTTACAAGGACAGTAGCCTGAGCCTTGCTGCCGAAGGTGCCCCCGAACCGCTCATGTTTATGTCTGCCGCCGGTATCCGCCCTACAGTGGTAGTGTGTAACTACACGGGGGGCAGCGGCTACTATTGGAGCATTACGGCCAATAATGATGGCTACTACGGTCATATCATGTACTTCTACAGTAGCAACGTGAGCGTGAACTACCACAGCGTTCGCGCGTACGGTATGAGAGTGTTCGTTGTGTCGCAGAGGTAAATCCTTAAGCTTCTTTGAGGGCTATAAGGGCATTAGCCTTTAAAGCCCTTATAGGAAACACTGACAACAACAATATTTTTCCTCGAAAATCGGACAACCTTGAAGGGGGTTGTCCGGTTTTTTTATTGTATTTTTTAATGATTATCCCTATAACGTCCTAAAAACGTTCGTCATTGCGGGCTTATTTTATTTCATTTTGGTATAATACAGCGCAATGTACCCCATTATTCATTGGTAACAGTGCCTCAAAAAAGTTTTAGCCTTTCACCAAAAAAGCCACTCAGAATTTGAGCAGCTTTTTTTCTGTTAAGCAAGTTACTGTTTTGCTTACTTACTTAACTGCTTCCGTAGGAACTTCTTCAACTGGAGTAATAGTTGTATCACCAACAAGTTCAACAACAGCAGTGTCTCCTGCTATTGAAGTAGAGTCTTGGGCTTCTTGATTGTTAGCGGCTTTGTTTCCACAAGCGGCAAATGACACTGCAACAACAGCGGTTGCGAATAAAAATACTAATTTCTTCATCTTTTCAATTTGTTAATTTATTAAAAAAGGATACTTAAAAATACTAATGCAAATTTAATACTTTTTTTATTCAAAAATTATTATTTTTTATTTTTTTTTAACTTTTTCATTTAGCTGTTTATCAATTAGTTATAAAAACAAAATCTATGAAAATACTCAAGATTTAACTAAAATTTGGATTTCATCTCCCTTTCAAACAACTTTTTTTCGGCAAATTTTTCATATTTCGTGTTAGAAATGCCAAAATTGCAAAATGGGAAAATAGAAATTCCACCCCTATGAGTGAATAACCCTGTAACCTCTATATATTTCGGGTGCATCAACTCAATAAGGTCTTTCATAATAATATTTACACAATCCTCATGGAAAGCACCGTGATTCCTGAAACTGAAAAGATAGAGTTTTAGACTTTTGCTTTCCACCATTTTTTGTGCAGGAATATAACTGATTATGATTTTGGCAAAATCGGGCTGCCCTGTGATAGGGCACAATGAGGTAAATTCAGGGCAGTCGAACTGTACCCAATAGTCGTTGTCTGAGTGTTTGTTGTCGAAAGTTTCAAGCACTTCTGGTGCATAGTCGGTTTTATATACGTTTTTTTTTCCCAACAGAGTTAAGTTTTCCATTTTTTATATTCGTTTTATTTGGTTAAGGGGGTTATGATTTCTACAGAAGCGGGCTTAGCAATCTTGCCAGCGATTCCTTGAAGCGAGTCCATGTCTTGCGGTTTTTCCACATTTCAATAGGAATTTCATCACAATTTTCGGCATCGGCTTCAAAAGCCATACGCAGTTCTATTGCCGTATTTTTGTCATAAATAAAGGCATTTACCTCATAGTTCTGCTCGAAAGAGCGAATATCCATATTTGCTGTTCCCACAATGCCAATCTCGTCGTCAACGGTTATTGCCTTGCTATGCAAAAAATTTTCCTTGTAATACAGAATCTTTACGCCTGCCTCCATAATTTTTATAAAATATGTACTGCTTGCGGAACTTGCCACCACCGTGTCGCTTCTGGCAGGTATCATCAAGCGCACGTCCACACCGCTAAGGGCAGCCATTTCCAAAGAGGTCAGAAGGCTGTCGGGGGGAAGAAAATAGGGCGTGTGAATGTATATGTTTTTCCTTGCGTTGCTAAAAACCGTGATTATACCTTGCAAAATCGCCTCCCAGTCAGAATCGGGGCCCGAATGCACAATCTGTAGTACGTTAGATGGGAAAAGAGTCGGTTGCGGAAAATACTTTTTGTCGCTTATCAAGGTATTGCTGGCAAAATACCAGTCGTCTATAAAAAGGTTTTGCAAGCCGTGCACAACAGGTCCTTCAAGCCTTATTGACGTATCCCGCCATTTTCCAAGCCTGTTGCCTTTAACGTATCTGTCAGCTACATTTATTCCGCCGGTATAGCCCGCTTTGCCGTCAATTATAACGATTTTTCGATGATTTCGATAATTAATTTTGCCGTAGCCAAATTTGCGATTTATGGGCAGAAAAGCCTGAACGGAAATGCCCGCATTTCGAAGCGATTCCTTATAAGAGTCAGACAGTCGAAAACTACCGAGATAGTCATAAATAACACGAATTTTAACTCTTTCCTGAGCCTTTCGAATCAACAAAAGTCTCAGTTCATTGCCTATTTTGTCATCTTCAATAATGTAAAATTCAATGTGAATATGCTCTTTGGCAGCCTCAATGTCGGCAAACAGTCTGTTAAACGTTTCTTTACCGTTGGTTATGATTTGTATATTTGAATCAACGTATGGATACGCTCCACTGTTTTTGTAGAGCAGACGGGTGGTTTTTTGTATGTGTTTTGGAATGTCAGATATGGACAATTCTTTCAACCCCAAAGCATACTCAGGTTTTGCCTGTATTTTTTTTAGTCCCTGACGGGAAAAAATTTTATTGTACCGATAATCCCTTCCCACGAAATAGTAAAAAACCAAGCCCACAACAGGCAAAAAAATCAGGCATACAATCCACGCTATCGCCTTTACAGGATTACGATTGTCAAGCAATACAACGGAAACAGATACTATCACTATATAGAAGTATGACAGTAACAGAAAATAATAGAGTACCGAAAAAACTATTTCCATCGAATTGAACCGATTAATTAATTAACAAAATGATTGAATATAATTTACAGTTTGTGCAGGATAACGTTTTTTAGTAGTTCCAAGTATATCCCAGCGTTATTCCAAAAGAGTAGTAGCCATCACAAAACTTGGATTCTCCCCCCTTTACAATATTGGCGTCTCTTTTAAAAGGAAACCCGTCCATATTGTTGGAAAAACTGTCCATTACTGCAAGGCGGCATGCAAATTCTACTCCAAGTACGACATTATCGTTCAAGTTGTGTTTATAGCCTGCTCCAACAAGAACAACAGGCATATAAACCTGTAATTCACGGAAACGGTTGGCTACATCCGGATTACCCTTGTCATCAAATTTAACCTTACTGAAAGTACAGCCAGCCCCTGCAAAAAGATAGAATTTCAGGTCTTCCGAATACATAGTCCATGGAAAATATTCCACAGCCACATCAGGCTCCAAAAACATTGAATGGAAGGAGTAATAGTTTCTGCTGCCCGAAAGTCTACCCTGCGTAAGACCAGCTTTAGCAGTAAAATTATCAGACAGAGAAATAGAATAATTTCCGTAAACGCAATAGTTTATCTGATTTTTGGCGTTTTTGGAAAAAAATCCACCTTTTTCTATATCCCCAAAATAATAGTTAGGACCTGCTGATAGGGAGATGGTATGGGTATAAAATTGGTCGAATATTTTTTGAGTGCCAATTTGTGCCCGCAAATCAATGAACAACAACGATATGGCGATCACACATATAATATACTTTTTCATACAGACTGTATATTTATTCATAAACAGCGTTTGTTACAACGCAATGTGCAAAGTTAAGAAATTTTTACGAAAATTGTGTCAGTTTTTTTGATGTCACGCCCAAAAAAGTGGATAAATTTTGTTATGTTCTAAAAAAAGTGTACGGTTTTTGGGGACAAGACTGTCTGATGTTTCAACGCCCCCTTTCTTACTCGTTCACCGAACCATACAAATCAAACTCAGTGGCATCAATAATTTTCACATCATAAAAACTACCCGTATCAAGTTTCTGCTTATCAGCCCTTATTAAAACTTCGCCATCTACTTCGGGAGAGTCAAATTCGGTGCGCCCGATGTAAAATTCACCTTCTCTTTTGTCGATGATAACCTTTAAAGTCTGCCCTATTTTGCTTGCATTGATTTCGGCAGCAATTTTTTGTTGAACGCTCATAACCTCATTCACACGGCGTTCCTTATCCTCTTGCAAAATATTATCAGGATAATTTTTAAAGGCAAAAGTGCCTTCTTCATTAGAAAAAGCAAACGCTCCAAGTCGCTCAAAGCGTTGTGTTTGAACAAATTCAATCAGTTCGGCTACATCCTGTTCGGTTTCTTGAGGATGTCCGAGCAACATTGTTGTGCGCAAATGAACGTTCGGAACTTCCTGACGAATGTTTTTGAGCAGGTCGTATGTTTCTGATTTGGTGATATTTCGCCGCATAACTTTCAACATTTTGTCGCTGATATGCTGTAGGGCAATATCCAAATATCTGCAAACATTCTTCCGTTCACGCATAACTCTCAGAATATCAAGTGGAAATGCTACAGGATAGGCATAATGCAAACGAACCCATTCCACTCCCTTGATATCCGAAATCTGCTCAACTAACTCACCAAGTTTAAATTCTTTATACCTGTCAAAGCCGTAATAACTCAAATCCTGCGCAATGAGTTGAAACTCCTTTGTCCCTGTGGCAACGAGTTTTTGTACCTCATTCACAATCTCCTCCATTGTTCGTGAGCGGTGTCGCCCTGTGATAATCGGAATGGCACAATACGAACAGGTTCTATTGCACCCCTCACTGATTTTGATGTATGCATAATGATTTGGAGTTGAGAGTGTTCTCTCGCTTTTCAAGTCTGCACGATACTCTCCACCAATCTCTTTAATGATGTCTGTATAATTGAATTTGCCGAAAAATTTATCTACTTCGGGTATTTCTGCCTGCAATTCGGCAGCATAACGTTCCGACAAGCAGCCCATTACAAAAAGTTTGCCTATTTTGCCTTGCTTTTTTTGTTTTGCCATCCGCAAAATTATATCAATGCTCTCCTCCTTTGCTGCTTGGATGAAACCACAGGTATTTATCACAACAACCTCGCCGTCAGGCTTGGGCGTATCGTGCCGCACTTCGTAGCCCAACGCTCCGAATTGCCGCATAAGCCGTTCGGTATCAACAAGATTTTTAGAACAACCAAGAGTAATAATATCCGCTTTTTTGGGTTCAAAATTCATAATTCAAAAATAGAGATTTTCTTTCCACGACATTCTAATTCAAAATAAATTTCTTCTCTCGTCCATGCATTGACAATGTCACCAAAAACAATTTTGTGCTACGACCGACTTCTTTGCAGGCATCGGTAAAGAAACGCTTGTTGTATTCGGCATAAACTGCGTCTGGATTTACAGAAACTGTACCAAAGAAACTGATTGAGATTTCTCGGACTGTTTTTGTGTATTTGAACAGTAAAATGCCACTTTGTTATTTTTAGGACGTAATGCGGACAGTTATTATCTTTTTTCATTTCACCACAATTTTCCCTGCCTCCGTTCTCCCGTTTTTGTCTTCAAAGACAATAATATACACTCCGGCAAGACGCGGAGCATAAATTGAATTTTCTTCGCCAACAAGAAGTCGATACTCACTGAGTTTTATCCCTGTAACTGTGTAAAGAGTAGCATTTACGGCGTTCTTTGAAACAATCGAAAAACGCGTTGACGCCCCAACTATTGTAGGATAAGCAGTTATGTCCGTGTACCACTGAGGGATTAGCGGGCAGGTAAAAACCCTGTTGCTTTCGCCTTCTCTTGTCAGTAAGACTCGATATTCGTGTCCCATTTTCAGAGTGCCGCCGTTTTTGATGTAGATAAATGAGTTGTTTTCCCCTGCAAGTTGTGTGCCATCAAGATACCATTCATAGAACGAAAATTTGTAACCACCGTTGTATCTGCTGTTTAGCAGGGCTAATACGTCATTCCAGTTCTGCTCTATAATCATATGAGAATAAAGCACATCAAATTCAATATCAAATACTTGCGAAGTGCAAATGCTTGTTGTGTCCGTCAAAATTATTTTGCAGGAATATGGGTTGGGACGTATTGATTGAGGCATTTCTACCGTAATTTCGTTTCCGCCGTAAAATTCGCCGCTCTGATTTACAAAGCCTGCTGAAAGTGCCTTATTGTTAAACACGATTTCATAACTGGTAGGATATGTTTCGTATGTATGATTTGTTGGCGGAAGTTTCAGAACAAAACTCTCGTCATCGGCACAAATTTCGGGTATTTGGGGCGGCAGGGTTTGTGGTTTGGGCAAAACATTGAGCAAAAAAGTTATTGTAGCACATCGGTGGTGTATTATGTATGTGCCGCTCATTGCCGACCGGCTGAAAACGGTATCATAAACGGTAACCGGCAGTTTTTCGACACAAATATTCAAAGTATCGTCAAATTCTCGCGGGCGAACAAGCAAATCAAGCGTTACAATGCTGTCGCAACCGTTGCGGGCGGTGAGAGTATCAACATAAATGCCTGTTTCGTTCAAACTGTCAGTCCCGAAATAGTACCATTCGCATTTGTAAGATGTATCTCTGTAATTATAACGTACAATATCCAATTGCCTCAAAGTCAGTTTAATAACGGTATCACAATCAACGTTCGAAATGGTATCATAATAAACGCCTGCATTTGTTAAAATTCTGCCGTTAAAATCGTATGTTTTCCCTTCACAAAAAGAGGCAGTAGTATTTTTTTGCGGAAAATAGGGGCTTTCATAGGCTCCCATATCAATTTGGCATGCTTGAAGTCGATTATTACCCTCAATATCGGTATGCACACGAGGCGAAGTGATTGTGTTTGAGGGAAATGTGGTGTTCCATCCATTGACATAATAAGCGTCGTTGCCATTATTTACAGCAACACTGTTTTGAAGTAAATGAAAATTATTATTTGCATAATTTACAAAAACAGATGAAGGACTGACCCCACTGAAATTATTGATATTTATAGTTGGTGATACGTCCGTAGCATAATATATGCTATTGTACATATTCAAAATGTTGTTATAAGGAGCGTCTCCTGTTGTTATATCTGCATATATTTCTGTCTCATTGAAATTATGCGAATTTCCTGTTATCACAGAATTGTATATATCAAGCACAGAATAATGCGTCATTATGATTCCGCCTCTCGTATATCCAGTATTTTTTGTAATTGTTGAATTTATTATTTTACACTTAACACCTGTTAAGTAAATATTACCGATTCCCCCATAATTATTATGAAATACAGAATTAATAATCGTTAAATTTATCCCGATAGCCATAATTATCCCTCCGTTACCATAACCATCTGCTGAATTGTTATAGAAAGAGCAATCAATAATTATCAAATTCTCGTGCGAAGAACCATTTATGGCATAAATTGCTCCGCCAAAACCATAGCTATAGTTTTCAAAATGTGCAGAATTATTTGAAAACACACAATTACGCATTAAACCAGAGGAATTGTAAGCCCAATAAGCAACGGCCCCGCCAGCCGAACCCTCATTTGAATTAAATATTGTATTGTAAATTTCAAAATAAACCGAAGATTCGCTACAAAGTGCTGTTTTTCTGTTATTTTGAAACAATGAGTTTCTTATTATGATAGTATCACCATCATTTGCAATAGCACCGCCACCTGAACCTGATATATCGTCGCAATTTCCATTTATAAATGTTAAATTATCAAAAATACTTTTGTTTATTAAACCTGATATTAGAAAAATTCGATGACTGTTATTTCCATCAAGCGTTCCATTGTTTATTCCAATAAAAACAATGTTGCGGTTAATTAAAATTTCAGCAGCAGTTACAATAGTGCCATTAATGTAAACAGTATCGGCAGTGCCGCTTATAGCCGAAAGCAAAGAGGCATTGCTATTGACTGTTATGTTTGTTGCAAAAGCAAAACTTGCCACGAAGCAAATCGTTAGAAAAGTGATATATTTTTTCATGTTATTGTAATTTGTTATTTTCTGTACCCTCTTTATTTGAATAAATTTTAATTGATTAACAAATATTTTGTTTTAATAACTTCTTAATCTTGGATTGCTTCGGCAATACTTCGCAATGACGCTGAATTGCTTCGCTTATAATAACGAAAATGATTGCGATAAATTTTTCTGACTTTATTAGAAAAAAATTAGTCAGACTTTCTTGCGTAATTAATTGTTTTTTTATTATATTCCGCGCGCGCAAGGCATGTGTGTATGGGCGAGCTCGTGTGTGTGTGTGTGTGTGTGTGTGTGTGTGTTAAGATTTTTTTCCATATTACCAAACATTTTAGTCACAAAAAAAGTTAAAAAAACTTTATTCAGTGAATAACTAACAGTGAATGATGAGTAATAAGGTAACATGCGCCGGATTGATTGTTAATTAAAAATACATTCAGGTTCAAAATCAAATGCAAAGGTAAATAGAATTTTTTAATTATGCAAATTTATTTTTCACAAAAAATTCGTGAAATTTTCATAATTCACATGATTAATACGGTACAATGTCCCCTATCATTCATGCGAATCAGTTAAATAATGTCTATTTTTGCCAGATAGGGTGTTATGTCAATAATTGCAGATGAAACATTTTCGTCATTGTTCATTATTCATTAGCATTCAAACACCATTTGGCAATACCACACTCATCGCAATGAGGGCTACGGGCTGTGCAGACGTAGCGTCCGTGCAAGATAAGCCAATGGTGTGCGTTTGGAATATCCTTTGGAGAAATATTTGCAACAAGTTCATTTTCAACTTGTAATGGGTTTTTGCCTGTGGAAAGTCCAAGCCTGCGGGCAACCCTGAAAATGTGCGTATCCACTGCCATCTTTGGTTGGTTGTAAAGCACAGAGGCAATGACATTGGCGGTTTTTCTGCCAACTCCAGGCAGTTTTTGCAGCAAATCGGTGTCATTAGAAATCTTGCCGTCAAATTGCTCTGTCAACATCTTTGCCATATTTACAAGGTGTTTGGATTTGTTGTTTGGATAGGATATTGAACTGATATACAGGAAAATATCTTCTACACTCGCTTTTGACATTGCTTGGGCATCAGGGTATTTTTCAAAAAGCAAGGGAGTAACCATATTTACCCTTTTATCCGTACATTGTGCGGACAATATTACCGATACCAGCAACTGAAAATCAGTCTTATAATGCAATTCCGTTTGCAATTCACCCCTATTGGTTTTGAACCACTCTATTATTTTTTTGAAACGCTCTTTTTGGGTCATATACATTTTTATGCAAATTTACTATTTTTTTTTCTGAAAAAATTGAACTACTTTTGTTTATTTCAAAATAGGAGCAAAAAAGATTGATTTACCCATTATTTACCCTGTAACAAAAATGCTTACCGAAATACAACTGACATTTTCGCCTGAACAATCGGACAATCACAATTTTATCAAGCACAAGGTGGCGTCAACACTCAACATACCGCAAGACGATATTGTCAATGTTCAGATTGTCAAAAAATCAATTGACGCACGAGGACGTTATCCGTTGATTTTAATTAAGTTACGTGTATTTATCGGTGAAGTTCCACAATATCAATACGAAAATCCATTAAAATATGAAAATGTGTCAGGTAAACAGGAAGTTATAATAGCAGGTGGCGGACCTGCGGGGCTGTTTGCCGCTCTCAGACTGATTGAACTTGGGTTCTGCCCGATTGTGCTTGAACGTGGCAAAGATATACATGAGCGAAAAAAAAATATAGCACAACTTAATAAAAATCAGTCTTTTAATGAAGATTCAAACTATTGCTTCGGAGAAGGTGGGGCGGGTACTTTTTCGGACGGAAAACTCTTTTCACGTTCCAAAAAACGCGGTAATACTCAGCGGATTATCGAAATTTTTCACTATCACGGAGCAGCAGACGAAATTCTCTATGAGGCACACCCGCACATAGGTACGGACAAACTGCCAATTATTATCGAAAATATTCGAAAAACTATTACCGGCTGTGGAGGAAAGGTTATTTTTAACGCCAAAGTTATTGATTTATTGATAAATAGCAATCAGATTGAGGGAATTAAAACTGCTGATAACAATATTTACTGGTCAAAAAATGTAATTCTTGCCACAGGGCATTCTGCAAGGGACATTTATCAACTTTTACAGAATAAAAATATCGCTTTGCAACAAAAAGGATTCGCTGTTGGTGTGAGAGTTGAGCACCGGCAGGAATTGATTGACGAAATACAGTATAACGGATACAAAACCAATTATTTACCTGCGGCGGTGTATAATCTTGTGTCGCAGGTAGATGGACGTGGTGTCTATTCATTTTGTATGTGTCCGGGTGGAATAATAGTACCTGCTGCAACTGCTGCAAATCAGGTAGTTGTAAATGGAATGTCTTCGTCAAAACGCAATTCGCCATACGCAAATTCAGGTATAGTAACTGAAATTTGCCCTGGTGATCTGACTGAGTATCAGAAATTTGGCGAACTTGCAGGATTGCACTTTCAGCAGGATTTGGAAAATCTCGCATTCAACAACAACGGAGGTACGCTACAAACAGCACCGGCACAGCGATTAAGCGATTTTGTACGCTCAAAACTTTCGGCTGACTTACCCGACTGCTCATACCTCCCAAACATTATCTCGTCCCCACTTCATTTTTGGCTGCCCGATTTTGTAAGCAGACGGCTGCAAGAAGGTTTTAAGCAATTTAACAAAAAAATGAAAGGGTTTCTAACATCTGAAGCCGTAATTCTTGGAGTAGAGAGCAGGACATCTTCGCCTATCAGGATACCAAGAAATGATGAAACATTGCAACACATTCAAATTCAAGGGCTTTACCCCTGCGGCGAAGGAGCAGGATATTCCGGTGGAATTACCTCCTCTGCCATTGACGGCGAAAGAGTGGCGGAGAAGATAGAAATAAATAGCAGGCTGTAAAATTGCAAAATTTGAAAAAAAACACTAATTTTGTCGTAAAAAATAAATCAAAAAATGAACGAAGTATCAACAACAGTGCACCCTGTTATCACTATTGGCAGGCAATTGGGGAGTGGTGGGTTTTTAGTAGCAAAAATTCTATCTAACAGACTGGCTATTCCATTCTTTGACAAGGAATTGATAACTCTTGCTGCCCAGGAAAGCGGCTTGAGAAAAGAGTTTTTTGAAAAAGCAGACGAAAAAAACAGTTTTAGTATTTTTGGCAACTTCATCGGTGCAACGTTCGGTAATATGCAGGATAGCAATTATTTAAGCAATGAAACACTGTTTAAAATTCAAAGCGATGTCATAAGAAATATTGCTCAAAAAGGCTCATGTATTTTTGTGGGGCGATGCGCAGATTATATCCTGCGGAATAACCC
Source organism: Prevotellaceae bacterium (assembly GCA_031290375.1). Lineage (GTDB taxonomy): Bacteria > Bacteroidota > Bacteroidia > Bacteroidales > Paludibacteraceae > F0058. The sequence continues at coordinate 13,713 of JAITNR010000102.1, forward strand.
AAATCTTTTGTCCGTTTTTATTTCTGCAAATATTGAAGACAGAATAAAAATGCTTGTAAAAGAGAAAAACGTATCGCCAAAAGAAGCAAAACGGCTGACAGAGCAGGCAGATAAAAAACGCTCCGCCTATTATAACTATTACAGCAACAAGGTTTGGGGCACTGCAACATGTTACGATATTTGTGTGAACACTTCGGCGTTGGGTTTGGGAAAAACTACAGATTTACTGTTTGAAATTTTTAGTTATAAATTCAAACGCTCGTGATAATAAATAATTTCTGAAAAACATTATTATCAATGTACAACAAGAGTTTACGAAAATGATTTGTGCATTTAATTGTAATGTTGTAAAAAAGTTGTAACTTCGCATTCGGGAAAAAACAAAAAACTTTTCAGGGAGAGGTGTTTTTTTACCACTTCGCTTGAAAAGAAAATTTAATAAATTGATTGTTTAGCAAAGTCCTAAAAACTGTCCAAGGAAAGGGATACGGAAAATTATATGTAATAAAAATTCAGCTATATTTGTCTCGTTTTTAATGATGTTGTTATGAGATTTAAATTATTGTTACAAATACATCGCAACATTTCCGGTAATCTTTTACCGTTGAATTATCAGTATCCGTTGTCGGCATGGATTTACGGAATAATAGCAAAAAGCGACGCCGCCTATTCCACGTGGCTTCACGATAACGGCTTTTCGAGTGTGGACAGTTCCAAACACTTTAAGTTATTCACGTTCTCCAATTTATGGTTTGCCGACGCCAAGCCTTTAGCCGACCGGCTTGCCATTTTCAGTGATACGGCGGAGTTACAACTTTCGTTCTTGCCCGAAAAATCGACTGAAGAATTTATCAAGGGAATTTTCTCGGAAAAAGAATTTTCCTTGGGAGACAGAAAAAGTCGGGTTCACTTTCGTGTGCAAGGCATTGAGATGCTTCCGCCGCCGGTTTTTGGTATGGAAGCGAGATTTCAAACGCTTTCCCCTATCACGGTTTCGCTTCAGGAAGAAACCGGTCGCATCGCTTATCTTTCTCCGGAAACGGACAATTATGGACAGTTGTTAATCAACAACTTAAAAGAGAAATACCGGAGTTTTTATCAAAAACCGTTTGTAGGCGATGAAGCTTTTGAGTTTGAGTTATTGTCGTCCCCGCAATCAAAGCTCATTACCATCAAAGCGAATACCAGAGAGGAAACGAGGGTCAGAGGGTATCATTGCAGATTTCGGCTGAGGGCGGATGGGGAGTTATTGCGGATAATGTATTCGTCAGGCGCTGGAGAGAAGGGGAGTTTGGGGTTTGGGATGGTGAAGATTTTGCAATGAAAAATGCAAATATTTTCAGATAATATCAAAAGTTATCAAAATAAAGTTTATTTTTGCACTTAAATTTAAAAGAATATGAACGATAAATTGAATACAGCCATTAACAAATATGCTGTACCTATCCTTGCAAGCAAATATACTGTACCTATCCTCGCATTTGTCGGTGCAATAGGGACTACTGTAGCTACTTGTACTGGGTCAAATCCACAGGTAGCTGGTATCATAGGCAGTCTTCTAACCAGCGTTATTGGAAATAAAATTACTAATATCGAGTTGATTAATCGTCTGAAACGTACATCTCCTAAAAATTTAAACCACGATGTGCTTAAAATATCGGGAGAAGCTGTTAAGCAGACAGTCAAATGGATAGCGGATTCTTACCAAGAAGAAGTGAAGGACAAACTTTCAGAAAATGAACTGAAAGAAATTGACGGAAAGTTGACGGAAATAATCAACGATACCAACAGCCAGATAGACAGTGAAAATTGGATTAAAGAGCTTAATACCAAGGATGTAATTAATTATGTCAATGACTTCAATAATCAGGTAAATCTGACCAATCTATCTTTTGAAACTATTGATAATTTAGTTATAGACAATCCTTTTTCTAAATTCTTCGATGAACATTTTCAGGAATATTTCAAACTCTATTTCGGCGAATTATTGAAACAAGATAAATGCCGTCCGGCATTAATTGCTTACGAACGCGAGATACAAAAAATGATTTTAGACGCCGTTACGCAAAACAGTGATAAATTGGCTGAAAAAATAGATTTTACTCAGGAAGAGATAGAAAAATTGCGCAAAAGTTTGGATAGTCAAGAAATTGTTTCGGCTATCAGAACGGACATTCAACAGTACATCAAAGAATTATCTCCACAAGTTGTATCGCAGGATATACAGGAAGATATACGGCGGGAAGCACAAAAAATAGATTCGTATTTTAAAGCAAAGAAAATAATTATCAAAGAGATAAAACAAGATAAACTGCTCATTGAAATTCCGAATAAAGACATCATCGAAATCGGAAATGATTATTACAAACTGAAAGAATTAACAGCCGAAATCTATTATTTTGAATACAATAATCGATTATATTCTATTGA
>JAITNR010000108.1 GCA_031290375.1 Prevotellaceae bacterium
TCGTACATTATCGGGCAGCTTTCCGCGCCTGTTTCACAGGTTATAGGCTTTGTGCAAAGTGCGCAGGACGCGAAAATTTCACTCGAAAGATTGAACGAAATTCATAACCGCGAAGATGAGGAACAGACAATAATTGAAAAAATTACGCAAATGCCTGAAAATAAGAATATTAAAGTAGAAGATGTATTTTTCAGTTACGACGGTGCAGAGCGCAATTATGCTCTTGACGGCGTTTCGCTTTTTATTCCGGGAAATAAAACAACTGCAATAGTCGGCGTGTCAGGCAGCGGAAAAACCACGCTAATAAAACTGCTGTTAGGGTTTTACCAGCCGAACAGGGGGAAAATACTGTTAGCCGCGCGTCATTGCGTTGCGGGCAGCGACCTGCAATCCCCTGAAATAATGGGGGATTTCCGCTTTCGCGAAACTGACAGTGCCGGGATGGGGCTGACAGACCTCAACCCGCACCTTTGGCGTCAATCCACCGGCGCGGTAATGCAGGATGGCTTTATTTTTTCGGATACCATCGCAAATAATATTGCTGTCGGAGTGGAAAATATTGATAAAAAACGCCTGCTCGAAGCCGCTCAAACGGCTAATATACACGACTTTATAGACGATTTGCCGCTGAAATACAACACAAAAATCGGAATGGAAGGCAACGGCATAAGTCAGGGTCAACGACAACGAATTTTAATTGCGAGGTCGGTATATAAAAACCCCGATTTTCTGTTTTTTGATGAGGCAACAAATGCGTTAGATGCTAATAATGAGCGTGTTATACTCGACAATTTGAAAGAATTTTATAAAGGAAAAACGGTTGTGATAGTGGCGCACCGCCTCTCGACCGTCCAAAATGCCGACAAAATAGTGGTAATGGACAAAGGCAAAATTGTTGAAGAAGGCACTCATGAAACCCTGACCGCAAAACGTGGTACATATTACACATTAGTCAAAAATCAGTTGGAATTTGGAAATTGAAAAAATATAAATAATTTGAACGCAAAGACACTTGGCGTTAAAAATATTATGGAAGAAGACATCAAAAACATAGAATTGCGTTCCGAAGAAGTTCAGGATATACTCGGGCGTCCACCCAAATGGCTGATACGCTGGGGTATTACGGTGATTTTTGTAGTAATGGCAGGGCTTTTTGGCGGCAGTTACTTCTTTAAATATCCTGATATTGTTTCTGCTCCGCTCGTTGTCAGTACCGAAAATCTCCCTGTTGATATAGTGGCGAAAAAATCTGAAAGAATTGATACTCTGTTTGTTACAGAAAAACAAAGTGTTACAAAAGAGCAAATTCTTGGTGTTTTGGAAAATTCGGCAAATACGAAAGATGTGATGAAATTGATTGAGATTGTCGATACTTTTGATATTGACAACGCTCTTTGTTATTGCAAAACAGGAGCAGGTTTAAATGTCGGCGACCTGCAACCCGCCTGTTCTGCTTTTCTCAAATCGTGTGAAGACTATCGTTATTTAATTGAAACTGACTATCATAACAAAAAAACCAAATCAATCGGAAAACAAAAACAGATTCAGCAAAATATTTTAAATCAAAGTTATAAACAACTCAATATCAACAGAAAACAATTTGAAACAGCACAAAATCAGTTTCGTATTGATTCAAATCTTTTTTCTCAAAAAGTTATGTCTGCTTTTGAGTTTGAAACGTCAAAAAATACCTGCCTGCAAGCACAGCAAAGTTATGAGACAGCCAAAACAGGCATTGAAAATCAAAAATATAACATTCTTCAACTCGAACAGACCATTTTTGACCTCGAACAGCAGAAAAACGAGCAGCTTTCACAACTGAAAATTGCATATCAAACCGCTCTAAATCAACTCAAAGCACAGATAAAACAATGGAAACAGACTTATCTTTTTGTTTCGCAAATTGACGGAACAGCCACATTTACAAAGTATTGGCAAAAAAACCAAAACGTAACCGCCGGTGAAACCATTTTAACCGTTGTCCCCGACAAAAAGCAGAAAATAATCGGCAAAATCTACCTTCCCCCACAGCGTGCAGGTAAGGTCAAGACAGGGCAAACGGTAAATGTAAAGTTTGACGATTTTCCGTATATGGAATACGGAATGATAAAGGTTAAGGTCAAAAGCATTGCCCTTGTGCCGATTGTTGAAAACGGCAACCGCAGTTACGTTCTCGAGGTGCAGTTCCCTGACAGTTTGGTTACGAGTTACAACAAAACGCTGATTTTCAGGCAGCAAATGAGCGGTACTGCCGAAATTGTTACAGAAGACGCTCGGCTTTTGGAAAGATTGTTAAATCCGGTGAAAGCAATATTTGAAAGATGAGGGGGTGGGTGGGTGGGTGGCGGTCGTTTTCATTGTCCACCGCCACTCTGCTGACCGCCACCACCACCACTTTTGACATCATCGTTGGAAATGCCGCGCTCGGCTTTTTTGATTTCCTCCTTCAAACTGCCAAAACGGTAACTGACAGATATTCCAAAATCTCTCGAAAGTGCAATAGTCTTCGACTCTCTTTTATAAATCCCCTCTTTCCAGGAAGTATTTGCCCAAGACTGATTTTTCGCAAACGGATTGGTCGTGCTAATACCGATTGTGAGTTTGTCATCTTTAAGAAAAGAACGATTTAAACTAAAATAGTAATAGTAATAACTGCTACCCTTGCTTTCGTACGAAATCCATGGCGAAAAGTAACCTACGCCCGCACTGAATTTAAGTTTCCAGGGAATAGTAATCTGCGTACCACCATAAAAAGTCCAGCGCACGCCATCGTTGGTTTGCAAGTCTGCGCCTTTCAGATTATTTGAAAAGTAAGTATAACCAACACTGCTATTCACATACAGCCTCAATATTTTTATCGGAGAGTAATTGATGTATATATTGCCGCCCGTACTGTTGTACTTTCCGATGTTTTCATAAGTCGAAATCAACGCGCCGGTAGGATCACCGTTTGCGTCTTTTTGCAATGTGGTTACATTTTCGATGGAATTGTTGGTGAATGAGGTATATGTACCAACATTCAAGTTAAGTTTTTGCGTAAAACGTCCGTAACTCAAGTTGAATGAATGCCTTCTTTCTACCTTCAAATCAGGGTTGCCGAATGAGATGTACATAGGATTGGAGTCGTCAACAAAAGGGTTCAGATACCATATACCGGGACGGCTGATTGAATTTCCATAACCAAGACGGATATTCGATGTCATACTTGGTTTGAAAGTCAGTTGCAACGATGGAATAAGGTTGCTGAATTGGGCTTTGAAGTCCCGCTCGTGATGCTCGGCAAATTTCACATCCGACCCTGTGTATTCAAATCTGATACCAGCCCTGACACTGAATTTTTCCAGTTTAAAAGTATAACTGCCATAAGCACCCAAAATATTTTGGGTATAATTGAGATTATTAACATCTTTCTCAATGTTTGTAATATCATATTTTTGAGTAGTATCGTTAAAAATCCAGTATTTGTTGTCGCTGCCGTTCAGCCTTAAGACATACTTCAAACCGCCTTCCACAACGTGCTTTTTGTTAAACGGCTCGGTATAGTCAATCTGAAATGTGTGTTCATTATTTCTGCCGACAGAAACAAGTTTTTGGTTGATAATAGCAGGATTCAGATTGAGAGTATCAGGATATTCGTCCAAATGTCTGATTTGCGAAGTATTGTCATTACTTCCGGGGTTCAAGTCGAACAGATAGGAGATGGTAAGCAGTTTATCCGGTTTTTTAAATGATTTCTGATAATCAACATTACCACTAAATCCACCCCAAAAAGCGCCGGAAGAATTGATATTTTGATAAGCAGAAAGTATATCTTTGTTTTCATCCTTTAGAAAAGTAGTGCTCGTATTTTTTCCCAAATTGCTCCACTTTCCACTCCAGGTGCCGAACGAAAGACTGACAAGATTAAGCGAGTCAAACTCATAACTCGCCTCGATGCTGCCGTTGATGTTGTTGCCTTGATATTTGCTGCTACCGTAAGTGTCGGAATAGGTATATGGCATTCGGGTGAGGTATTGCTGATGAGATTCGGAAGTGTTTGGTCTGCGATAACTGTAGTAGCCTGCACTCGCGGTCAATCCAAACTTGCCTATTTTGGTTGAAAAATAGACATTGCCGTGATAGTCGCCCTGTGTTTTTGCACCTGCCGAAACGTTGGCGGTGTAACCCTTCAATGCCCTTTCCGTAACTATGTTAATGATTGCACTGACCCCTTCAGCATCGTACTTTGCTCCGGGTTCGGTGATTATCTCAATGTTCTTAATGCTTGAAGCGGGCATACTTTTGAGAGCGTCTTTGACGTTGTTGGTAACAACATTCGAGGGTTTTCCATTGATATAAACTTTAAAACTTGACGAGCCTTTTACCTGAATATTGTCTTCGCCGTCAACGGTTACCAGAGGCACCTTGCGAAGCATTTCAAGGACGTTGTCGGTTTTTGATTCGGGGTCGGATTGGGTATTGTAGATAATTTTGTCAATATCTACAGTTACAAGCGGCTTGGTGGCTGTAACCTCAACGCCCGCAAGTTCGTATGCCCCATTGTTAAGGAAAATTTTACCTACATCGACTTTGGTTTCGTTTTCAAAATCTATGTATTTGGCGAAAATTTCTTTGCCTGTTGCTTCAAAAACAAGCAGACACGAAGGTTTTTCGAGTTGCACTTCAAATTCAAATTTGCCGTTGTTGTCGGCGGCGAAGCGTTTGATATAATTCGGCGAAACCGAGTCTTTCATAACCGAAATGGTAGCAAAAGCCACCTGTTTGTTGGCAACAGAATCCGCTACCGACCCTCTAACAGTGTAAGTCCTCACCAAAACCGTATCGGCAACATTTGCATCTTGCCCCAAAGCATCAACACTCAAAACTGACAACAAAAATATTATTCCAAATATTTTATTCATTTTCCAAAATTATAAAAAGGTTTAGCGCTTTAACGTACAGGGAATAGTTTTTATTGTAATATCAATGCAGATAAAGTAATAATGCGAATTATTCATTAAAAAAGTATTATTCCAAATATAGCGGCAATCAAAATCATAACTATTGGATTTATTTTAAGCCATTTAACAGCGATAAAAGTTATGCCGAAAATCGCCCACATAACAATATCCGAGTAGTTTTGCCCAAAAGTTTCTTCTGTTACCATGAGTAAGGCTGCGGCAGCTATTAAGCCTATCACCACGAGACGTAATATCTGCATTGAAGAGGCTACATAAGGGTTTTCTTTGAATTTTGCGATAATTTTTGCTACTAAAAGCATCAAAATAAATGAAGGCAACACTATAGCAAATGTCGCTACTGCCGAACCCATAAATCCCGCTGTAGCGTACCCCACGTATGTAGCACTGTTGATGCCGATCGGACCGGGCGTTGTCTGTGAAATTACCAGGATATTGGCAAATTGTTCAGATGTAAGCCAGTGATTCTTTTCAACTATCTCAAACTGAATAAGCGAAATCATTCCGTAACCACCGCCAAAGCCGAACAGCCCAATTTTGAAAAAAGTATAAAAAAGCAACAGGTATATCATTTTTTGACTTACTATTTTAGGTTTTTGATATTTGATTTAGACACAAAAGATAAATAACTTGTAATGTTTAATTTCTTTTTTCATTGCTTACTGCTAACATTTTTACCATTATTGCCACAAAAATCGCAAAAATGATTATATAAATCGGTGAAATACCAAATTGCCAAATCAGAAGTACCACCACTATTGGAACAACAGCCGTTTTCCACGTAACTTTTGCTGTTTTTGCAAGATTAAACACAGGTACGACAATCAATGCCACTACCACAGGACGCACTGCTTTGAAAATTTTCAGCATCAGTGCAGACTCCTTATTATGAGCGAGAAACGTTGCAATTAACAAAATAAAGACGAACGAAGGCAAAGCTGTTCCCAAAGTAGCAACCACAGCACCACGCTTGCCTTTAAGAGCATTACCCACTAAAATTGAGATATTTATCGCCAAAATTCCGGGTGCAGTCTGAGCAAGCACAAGATAATCCAAAAAAATTTCCTTATCAAGCCATTTCCTTTTATTGACTACCTCATTTTCAATTAATGAAATCATTGAATATCCACCACCAAAAGTGAATGCACCAATTTTTAGAAAACTATAAAAAAGTTGGAAATATAGCATTGGCAGTTGTAATTTTTCATTATTTACTCATTTTCTCGCATATCATAAGCCTGATAAATTTAGTTTTGCTTGTTGTTTATCAAAGATGTTCCTATTCTTTCAAACTCAACTGAATTCGTTTGCGCGGCAAATCTATCTCTAAAACTGTAGCCGTAATATGCTGATTCAGTTTTAGAACTGCTGTTGGGTCGGATATAAAACGGTTGGCGATTTGAGAAATATGCACCAAGCCACTTTCGTGTATGCCCAAATCGACAAACGCTCCGAATTTGGTGATATTGGTAACAATACCCGGCAGTTTCATTCCTGTGCGCAGGTCCTCTATTGACTTTACGTTTTCATCAAACGAGAACACCGAAATTTGCTTTCGTGGGTCGCGGGTCGGTTTTTCAAGTTCGTGCATTATGTCGGTTAGGGTAGGCATTCCAACATCTTGAGAAACATAGTTTTTCAACTCAATTTTCGCTCTCAGTTCTGCCTTTTGGAGCAAATCCTGAACAGTTGCGTTTAAATCCTTCGCCATTTTTTCTACAATAGTGTATCTTTCAGGATGTACAGCACTGTTGTCCAAAGGATTGGGGGAATTTTCCACACGCATAAAGCCTGCACACTGTTCAAAAGACTTTGCTCCCATTTTTGGCACTTTCATCAAGTCTTTTCTTGAAGTAAATGCTCCATTTTCAATACGGTAGTTCATAATATTCTGAGCCAAACTGCTACCCACCCCCGAAATGTATGTCAACAGATATTTGCTTGCAGTGTTCAGATTTACGCCAACATTGTTCACACAACTCGAAACGGTAAAATCAAGAGTGTTTTTCAATTCTTTCTGATCAACATCGTGCTGATATTGCCCGACCCCGATTGACTTCGGGTCAATTTTCACAAGTTCGGCAAGAGGGTCCATCAATCGTCTTCCGAGCGACACAGAGCCGCGTACCGTTACATCGTAATCGGGAAATTCCTCGCGTGCAATTTTTGAGGCGGAATAGATACTCGCACCGCTCTCATTCACTATAAATACCTGAATTTCTGTGTTAAATCTGATTTTTTTTATAAAATCTTCTGTTTCCCTGCCCGCAGTGCCATTGCCAACCGCAATAGCCTCTATTTTATACTGTTCAACCAGAGTAGAAATTTTTTTCATCGCCTCAACACTCTTGTTCACAGGCGGATGCGGGTAAATTGTATCGTTATGCAGCAGATTGCCCTGAGCATCAAGAACGGTAACCTTGCAACCCGTTCTAAAACCGGGGTCGATGCTCAAAACCCGCTTCTGACCAAGGGGCGGATAGAGCAACAGTTGCCTTAGATTTTCACCAAAAATTCTTATTGCCTCCCTGTCTGCTTTTTCTTTGCTGATAGCTGCAAATTCGGTTTCGATAGATGACCTCAAAAGCCTTTTGTAGCCGTCTTTGACGGCATCGACAACCAAATTGGCACATTTGCCAGAATGTTTTACAAAAATCCGTTTCAACCGTTCCAAAGCCTCATCTTCGGCAATCGAAATATTCACTTTGAGAAAACCTTCGTTTTCGCCACGTCTAATTGCCAGAAGTCTGTGCGAAGAGATACGTTTCAGACGCTCATTCATCTCAAAATAGTCGCGGAAATTGCTTGCCTCTTCCTCTTTGCCTTTCACCACTTTTGACGAAATTATTGCCTCGTACATAAAAATTTTGCGAATGGCATTTCTTGCAGACAAAGTTTCATTAACCCGTTCGGCTATAATATCTTGCGCCCCCGAAATAGCATCTTCGACAGTAAGCACATTTTCTGTTATAAATTTTTCCGCATAGCTATAGATGTCATTATTATTCTGTAGCATAATCACATTTGCAAGTGGCTCCAAGCCTTTTTCTATGGCGATTTGAGCCTTTGTTCGTCTTTTGGGCTTGTAGGGCAGGTAAATATCTTCCAATTCGGTACTGTTCCAGCAATTTTCGATGACTTGACGCAGTTCATCCGTTAATTTGCCCTGTTCCTCAATTGTGGAAAGCACTGTTTGCTTGCGTTTTACAAGTTCTTCAAACTTTTCGTTTTCCTGAGCAATTGAGTCAATTTGCACCTCGTCCAAACCGCCTGTCATCTCCTTTCTATAACGGCTGATAAAGGGAATTGTAGCCCCTTGTCCAAGCAGTTTTACTACGTTTTCTACGCGATATTTTTCAATTTTAAGCTTTTCCGATATTTTATCTGTTATCATCTGACTGCTATTTTTACACGCAACAACAAGGCATTAGATTTTTATTAATATCCCCTTTGTTGCTGTCTAACATTATGTTTATTATTATTTTGAACGTTCTTAATGAGCTGCCATTTTTTGAGTTCAAAGATAGATTAAATTTTATTAATGGCAAAACACAGCATCTCAAAAAAAGTTTTACCTGACCAATTTCGCTGTTCTAATGAGGAAAGATCAGTTTTTTTTCACAATAACCTCTTCCCAAAAAATCCAGATAAGGAAAATCAATCCATAGTACAGGTATTTGAACAGGTATCCGTGCAGCATATCAAAGGCTTCGGGGTGATGCTTTACAATTGCGGTAATAGCTGTAATTCTCATAATGTTAATCAGATAACACAGAAGCAAGCCAAGCGGAACAAACCAGAGTTTGTTTGTCCAACTTCCTCGCGCCAAAAGCATAACAGACAGAAAGATAAAACTCTGCTTTATACCTGTACAGCCCCAAATGATACAAACACCGTTATCATTTGAATAGTGAAGGTACATTTTATTAAAAAACTGAATATCCCTGTCGAACAAATGAATGCAGATGTAACAAATTTTTGTTGTAAAATGCGATACGGTGTTGAAGAATCCTGATATGTCTATCGTATTGAACAACAAGACAACATCGTCCGATTCATCGCCCTTGATGGACAACTTCCAGACGATATTCGCCGCAAACATCGCCACAAAAAATAAAATTATGCCTTTGTAGGTTTTGGCTAAGTCTTTGAATGTAAGCATATCATGCTATAAAAAACTATTCCTTTTTGAGTCTTTTAATTCTTCCTCTAACGCTGCTTTTTTACCCTAAGCCTCTTAACGGTAATGCCGTGTTGAGCATTGTTTGGCCCAGCGGAAACGTCGTCTTGGTTGTTTTGTCCGGGTACTTGAGAAGTAAAAAACTCTTCGGGGTTAATTTCAAGAATGTTACAAATTTTACCTGCAAATTTTATCCAACTGCTGCTTTTCCCTCTCCCGTTCTCTATTCTTGAATATGTTGATTGCGAAACATGCAGTAAATCTGCAATTTGCTCCTGTCTAACCCCCTTTTCTATTCTAAGCGTCTTTATTTTTTTAGAAATAGTATAGTTCATCATTGCAAAATCGTTATTAGTTTTGCAAAGTTAGTAATAATTTTGCAATAGTGAACTATAGTTCTTCTTCAGGTTAATTTTTTTTGAGGTGCTATTGGTTTTGAAATTCCCACGTAATAAATGTTAAAATTTTTAACACGATATCAGAGGTGTTCTTACACCTGTGTAAGAGATGTTCTTACACAGGTGTAAGAACACCTTTCACTTATGCGTGAGAGAAAACACGACACAGGCGTTAGTTTTTTACTAACGCCCGCAAGGCATTGATAGCCATAGCAAGAAAACTTTTAGTTGTAGTATGGAATATGCTCAAAGATGAAAAACCGTATAATCCGATGTTAGTCCCTGTTTATGACCCTGTGAAAATGAAAGCACGTTTGGCATATCACCGAAAAGAATACGAGAAAGCAGCCAACTTTTTGAATATTCAACTATAAAGAAAAAAGAAAATAGCGTAAAGGTCGGGTATCTTTGTGGTGGCTTCAGACCCCGTTTGCAAATCGACCAATGTTACAGTATTGTAAAACAATACGTTAAGAACACAGACCTGAGTTAATGTTTTTGGATAAAACCAAGAGCCAAACTCGCAGAAGAAAATCGCATA
>JAITNR010000115.1 GCA_031290375.1 Prevotellaceae bacterium
ACGACCTTTTACTATACCGTTTTTGCAGTGATGTTCGCTGCCACATTTAGGACATTTCATACTGTTTTTTTTTTGAATGCAAAGATAATAAAAAATATCTATACTAAATCAACAATGCCATTCAGGGGCATTGTTGATTTAATATAGTTTCCTCGTCATTTTAAGCGGAACGGAGTATAGCAAAAAATATGTAATATACTGATTATCAAAGATTCCTCATTCTGCTTACGCTGCGTTCAGAATAACTAACCATACCAACTCAACAATGCCATATTTTTTTTTTCGTTTTGGATTTAAAATTTGGCGTACCTTTTTTTCTAAAAAATTATTGCCAATCAGTCAAAAACTTCTTAATATCAGGTATGTAAGTGTCAATATCGCCTGCCCCAAAAGTAACAAGCACGTCAAAATCTTTGTTTTTTAGTACGTTGAGTAGTTGTGTTTTGGTAGTAATGGTTTTGTGCGGGTTTGTTATCTCATTGAAAATAAGTTCAGAAGAAACACCCTCAATTGGTTTTTCTCGTGCAGGATAAATTTCCAGCAAAATCACCTCGTCAAGCCCCGAAAGTGCCTGCGCAAACTCCCTGTAAAAATCCTTTGTGCGACTGTACAGGTGCGGCTGGAACACGCCCAACACCTTTTTGTCACTGTAAAGCATTTTCAGCGATTTTATGCTTGAAGCAAGTTCTTCGGGGTGATGTGCGTAGTCGTCAATGTAGATTTTCGGTTCTTGCAGATGCTTTTCAAACCTGCGTTTAACGCCTCTGTATGAAGACATTGCAGCCTTTATTTCAAAATCGGCAACGCCATTCAACCAAGCCAAAGCCATAGCTGCAACGCTGTTTTCAACATTCACATAAACAGGTACGCCAAGTTGAATATCAGTAATTTTGTTATTTGGTGTAACAAAGTCAAAAATCAATTTTCCTCCACCTGCCCTTATGTTATCCGCATAAAAATCAGCCTTTTCTTCCGCCGAATAGGTATAACACTTGACATCACTTTGCAGTTTGGGACAGAGCGTAATCCCTTTTTTATAAACCAACGCACCGTTGGGACGAATAAGCGAAGTAAATTTTTCAAATGCCTCTATATATTCATTATGAGTGTGATAGATGTCCAAATGGTCGGCATCGGTGGCGGAAATCACAGCCATAAAAGGCGAAAGACGGTGAAAAGAACGATCGTATTCGTCTGCCTCTATAACTACAAAATCGCTGTCCGAAAGCAGCAAATTATTGTTGTAATTTAGCAATATACCGCCCAAAAAGGCGTTGCAGCCGATATGACTGCTTTTGAAAATGTGTGCCGTCATTGTAGAAATGGTCGTTTTGCCGTGAGTACCTGCTACACAAAGCTCATTCGATGTTTTGGTAATTTCTCCCAAAATTTCGGCACGCTTGAGAATTTTATAATTATTTTCCCTGAAATATTGAAATTGAGAATGTTCCTGCGAAATTGCAGGAGTATAAATTACAAGGGTATTGTCCGGATTAAGAAACTCTTCATCAATCAGTTCTACAAAATCCTGATAATGAATGTCCATACCTTCACTTTCAAGTTCGGCACAAAGCTCGCTGCGAACCTTGTCGTAGCCCCCAACCACAAAGCCCCTGCTTTTAAAATAACGAGCAATGGCACTCATTCCAATGCCGCCAATGCCAAGAAAATAATAATTTTGGGTCATTTATTCTATAAATTTATTCGTTTTTTACTGCAATTTTGCCGTCAGTGCCCTCATTACCGTAGCGGGCAAACGGCGTTGATACAGAATGCTGTACACCGCATCCAATATCGGCAAACTTACCTGAAACGCCTCGTTGATTTCGTGTATGCACTTTGTGCCGTAATAGCCCTCGGCAATCATTTCCATCTCTATTTGAGCAGTTTTTACCGAATAGCCTTTGCCTATCATATTACCAAAAGTACGATTACGACTGAACTTTGAGTATGCCGTAACCAACAAATCTCCCAAGTAAACACTCTGCTGCAAATCTCTGTAGTTCGGCTTTACAGCAGCACAAAAACGACTGATTTCCTGAATGGCATTCGATACCAAAACAGCCTGAAAATTGTCGCCATACTTCAAACCGTGACAAATACCAACAGCAATTGAGTAGATGTTTTTCATTACAGACGAAATTTCTATACCCGCAACGTCGTCGCTTGTGTAGGTTTGCACAAAGCTGTTAGTCATTCTCGCTGCAATGTTACGTGCCAAATCCCTGTTTTTGCAGCCTACGGTAAGGTACGATGTGCGTTCCAGAGCCACCTCTTCAGCATGGCAAGGACCACTGATAACCGCAATCTGCTCCATCGGTACATTATAAAACTGATGAAGATATTCCGAAATAACCAGATTTTCGTCAGGAATAATGCCTTTTACAGCGGACACAATTATCTTTGTGTTGAGCCTGCGGCGAAGTTTTTTGAGATAATCCTTGATAAAAGGCGATGGAATAGAGAGTATCAACATGTCAGACTGTTCAACAATGTGATTTATTTTTGAAGAAAAATTAATTTTCTCCACATTGAAATCAACCCCCGAAAGATACGAAGGATTGCGTCCCAGACGTTTAAATTCATCAATCTGCTCTGCATTTCTTATGTACCAATTGATTTGCGGTTCGTTGATAAGCAGAACTTTAGCAATGGCAGTTGCCCAACTGCCATTGCCAAGAATGCCCACTCTAAGACCTTTGGACTTTTCATCCGTTTGAACATTATTTGCCTCTTTCATCTCTATAATCTTTATTATCAATACTTTTTGGTGCAGTAAACGAATTGTTTTTCCAAACAAAAATCATGCAAAGTTACAAAAAATTGCAAAACAATTACGAATTAAAATTGATTTTTCGTAATCAATTTTTCATTAACTTTGCAAAAAAAACATAATTTGACAAAATGGGAAGAGCATTTGAATTTCGCAAAGCGAGAAAATTTAAAAGATGGGGCAATATGGCTCGTACTTTCACCAAGTTAGGCAAAGAAATAACAATAGCAGTTAAGCAGGCGGGTCCGTACCCCGAAAACAACCCGCGTCTCAGAGTACTGATGCAGACTGCACGAAAAGAAAATATGCCGAAGGAAAACATCGAAAGAGCCATCAAAAAAGCCGCCGACAAAGATTTTTCTGATTATAAGGAGATGAACTACGAGGGATACGCACCCTTTGGAATAGCCATTTTTGTAGAAACGGCTACAGACAACACCACAAGAACGGTTGCCAATGTTCGCAGTTATTTCAACAAATTCGGAGGCTCGCTTGGCACTTCGGGAAGTTTGGAGTTTCTGTTCGACCACAAATGCGTATTTCACATCAAGCCCAAAGAGAACGTTTCGCTTGAAGATTTGGAATTTGAACTTATTGACCTTGGCGTTGATGAAATTGCCGAAGATGAGGGCGAAATACTGATTTATGGCGAGTTTGCCCAAAACTCAAATATCCAAAAATACCTCGAAGAAAACGGCTTTGAAATCACATCAAGCGAATTTGTCCGCATTCCTAACGATTTGAAAAAAGTCACGCCCGAACAAACCGAGCAGATAAATAAACTAATCGAAAAAATCGAAGAGGACGAAGATGTACAGAACGTTTTTCACAACATGCAGGAGGAATGACCAAACTTCCTTTCATAAAAATGCACGGCGCAGGCAATGACTACGTGTTTGTAGACTGTCTGACAAACATGATAGAAAATCCGTCCGAATTTGCAGTGAATATTTCCGACCGCCATTTTGGAGTCGGTTCAGACGGGCTGGTACTAATTCTGCCTTCGCAAATCGCTGACTGTCGGATGCAAATGTTCAATTCAGACGGCTCGCAGGGCAGAATGTGCGGTAATGCTATCCGTTGTGTCGGCAAATATTTTTATGAAAATTATCTGCAACAGGACGTTCTAAAAATCGAAACATTGAGCGGAATCAGAACTTTGGAAATATTTGCCCGCAACAACATTGTAACTGAAGTAAGAGTTGATATGGGCTTTGCCAATTTTTCCTCAAAAAACATACCGATTGATACGAAATCAGCTACCTGTATTAATTTGCCGCTTGAAATTGAGGACAAAATATATCATATTACAGCTGTTTCTATGGGCAACCCGCATTGCGTAGTTTTTTGCAGGAATGTCGATGAAGTTCCGCTTGCAACCATCGGTACAAAATTTGAGCACCATTCTATTTTTCCAGAAAATGTTAATACAGAATTTGTACAAATTATTGACAGTCAGACAATAAAAATGCGAGTTTGGGAGCGTGGTTCCGGCGAAACTTTGGCTTGCGGAACAGGTGCCTGTGCTGCAATTGCCGCCGCTGTCAAAAACGGACTGCTAAAGCCGAATACCGAAGTCTGCGTTTGTCTGAAAGGAGGCAAACTTTATGTCAGATGCAATGACGACTACCAAATTTTTATGAAAGGCGATGCTGTAGAGGTTTTTCGGGGAGAGTTTTAGAAGTTTTTTATTCGTCCAATTAAGAAAATTAAGAGGGAAAAGGTAACCACTTTTTGATAAAAGCTGGTTACTTATCGTGAAAAAGTAGTTACCGATTGCCAAAAGGTGGCTACCGGTTAGGTCTTTCCAATCCTGCAATCGCAGTAGAGAATTATATTTAATCCAAAAATTTAATGTAAATTTGCAAAAATAAAAATAATTAAATAACATGAAATTGTTAAATAACAAAGTAGCACTGATAACAGGTGCAGCAAGGGGTATAGGCAAGGCAATAGCCCTAAAATTTGCAGCGGAAGGAGCAGATATTGCATTTACCGACCTATTTGACAACGAAACATCTCAGGCAACAGCAAAAGAGTTATCAGTATTTGGTGTCAAGGTAAAATTCTATGCCTCAAATGCGGCTAACTTTGCAGACACTCACAGTGTAGTTGAGGAAATTGTCAAAGATTTTGGTCGGATAGACATTCTGGTAAATAACGCAGGCATTACCAAAGACACCGCCCTGAAACGTATGACGGAAGAGCAATGGGACGCAGTTATTGCAGTAAATCTCAAATCAGTGTTCAACTTTACCAAAGCCGTTCAGTCGATTATGTGGAAGCAGGCTTGCGGCAGCGTGATAAATATGAGTTCGGTAGTGGGAGTGAGCGGCAATGCCAATCAATGTAATTATTCGGCATCCAAAGCGGGTATCATTGGCTTCACCAAATCGTCGGCAAAGGAAATGGGCTTGCGCGGCATCAGGCACAACGCCATCGCTCCGGGGTTTATCATCACCGAAATGACAGACGCCCTGCCTGACGATGTAAAAAGGACTTGGGCAGAACAAATACCCCTGCGCCGAGGCGGTACGCCCGAAGATGTGGCTAATGTGGCAACATTTCTGGCTTCCGACCTATCGAGTTATGTTACGGGACAAGTGATACACTGCTGTGGCGGAATGAATATGTAAAAAAATATATAAGGACGTGAAAACTTTAATTGTAAGAGGTTTAAGCGGTGCTGTTTATGTTGCACTGATTTTGTTTGCCGTTTTGTTGAATACTTATGTGTTTGCTGTTGTGTTTGCAATCCTCAGCGCATTAACAACTTATGAATTTCACATATTGACAAACAAGCAAGAAAAGGTTGCTGTTGAGCCTTTTTTTGGAGCAATGTTGAGTCTGTTGATGTTTGCAGTTTTTTTTATGTTGAACATTGCCTGCAAAGAAAATTTAGAATTAATAGACATTATTTATCCCATTATCTTAATTTTGTTTTTAATTTGTCCTTTTTATATTTTTATAAAAGAAATTATAAAAAATAAGTCAAGTAATCCTGTCAATAATATTGCTTATACTTTTTTGGGACAAATTTATATTGCTTTGCCTTTTGCGGTGTTAAATATTGTGCATGTGAGGGGTAATTCATTGATTTTAGTTGCTCTTTTTGTAATAATTTGGGCTAACGATACCTTTGCTTATCTGGTGGGGTCGGTGTTTGGCAAGCACAGACTTTGTGAGAGAATATCGCCCAAAAAGTCGTGGGAAGGATTTTTTGGTGGTACTGTGGGGGCGTTGATTGTCGGGTATGTTTTTTCGTTGTTTGTTGGTGAGTTGGGTTTGTTGCAGTGGTTAGTTTTTGCGTTGATAATAGTGATATTCGGCACTTTGGGCGATTTGTTTGAATCGCTTATAAAGCGGACGGCAGGAGTAAAAGACTCAGGTAACATTATGCCCGGACACGGCGGTTTTTTGGACAGGTTCGACAGTCTGCTGTTTGTAGTAATGCCGATTGTTATATTTTTGCTGGTATTACGAACACTTTGGTCTTGAGAAATTATTTGTATCAAATTTAAAAATAAAGAAAAATGACAGATTACGTTGAACATATTAATCAAGTTTTATGCCCTCAAAAAACGGAAAATGAAATTGTTTTGGATTTGTTTGCAGGTTGCGGTGGGCTTTCTTTGGGCTTTGAATCGGTAGGATATGAAACTGTTGGTTTTGAAATGCTTGACGATGCCTGCGAAACATACAATAAGAATCTTAATGGAAAATGTTTTGCAAAAAAACTTGAACTTGATTTTGATTACCCTCAATCTGATATTGTAATTGGCGGTCCACCTTGCCAACCCTTTAGTGTTCGTGGACAGCAAAAAGGGATGGCAGATGCAAGAGATGGGTTTCCTGTATTTATTGATGCAATAAAAAAATTAAAACCTAAAGTATTTCTTTTTGAGAATGTCAGGGGACTGCTTTTTGCTAACAAATGGTATTTTGATTTAATTTTGAAGGAACTAAGGGATTTAGGATATATTGTTGAATACAAACTAATTAATGCTGTAAACTATGGAGTCCCTCAAAATAGAGAACGACTTTTTGTTGTTGGTCACCGTTCAAAATTCAGTTTTCCAAAGCCACATAAAAGGCAAATCACAGTTGGAGAAGCAATAGGAGACACAATGTTTACAGCGCCCGAAGGAAGTAAATTTCTAACGCCGTCTATGGACGAATATGTTGCTAAGTATGAAAAAGCCTCATATTGTATCAATCCCCGCGATTTGTATTTCGACAAACCTGCCCGTACACTGACTTGTCGTAATCTTGCAGGTGCGACAAGCGATATGCAGCGTATCCGCTTGAAAGACAACAGAAGGCGCAGAATATTTCATTATGAGGCTGCTCGATTACAAAGTTTCCCCGATTGGTTTGAATTTGCTGGAAATGAAACACAGCAATTTAATCAAATAGGAAATGCAGTGCCGCCGTTATTGGCATTTCAAATGGCAAATGTTATAAAAGAATGTTATAAACAAGGCGAGTTGTACTCAGCAAGAGAAATTGTAGAAAACAGTATTCAATCCAATCAAATGTTATCTTTATTTGAAAATGAAACAATATATAACTAAAAGCAAAAAATCAAAATCAGTGCAAAAAATTATCAACGAGGCGCTTGAAATTTTAGAACTTGTTGGAATCCCACTTGATGGAAAAACAGAGAGAGCCTTGGAACGTATAGCTATGAGTTTCTTGGCAGTTGCCAATATTACAAATAGTTGGCTAAAAGCCAACGATAATGCAAACTTGAAAACAAGAGATATTATCAATTTTATCAATAAACATTTTGAGGAAAATATTTCTTCTGTTTCTTACGACGATATTCGGCGAAAGGATTTAAAACTGCTTGTTTTGGCGGAATTAATTGTAAATACAGGAATAAATAAGGGTTCTGCAACAAATGACCCAACTCGCGGATATTCTCTACATTCCGATTTTAAAAACCTGATCGTCAAATACAGAACGAAAGAATGGCAGAATGAGCTATATGTTTTCAATTCAAATAAACCTCAATTATCAGAAGTTCTTGCAAGAAAACGGAATTTAGTAAAAATTCCTGTAAAACTACCCAATGGAAAGCTTCTTAAACTTTCTTTGGGGCAACATAATGTATTGCAAAAAGCTATTATTGAAGAATTTTTGCCACGATTTGGCAGCGATTGTGCCGTATTCTATATTGGCGATACTTTGGATAAAATCCTGCATATTGAAGAAAAGGAGTTGAATGCATTAAATTTCTTCGAGCTTTTGCACAATGAACTGCCTGATATTATTGCATACAGTAAGAAAAATAACTGGTTATATTTGATTGAAGCAGTCCATAGTTCCGGTCCAATGAGCGAAACAAGAGTATTGGAACTTAAAAAAATGCTGAAACATTGTACGGCAGAATTGGTTTTTGTAACAGCATTTCTGACAAGAGCAGATTTTAAAAAATGGATGATGGATGTTGCTTGGGAAACAGAAGTCTGGGCAGCCGACAATCCCGACCATTTAGTTCATTTCAATGGACATAAATTTTTAGGAGCGTATGCAAAATAACCTCCTCATACACACCTAGAACCTCGCCGCAAATTACCTTTTAAATAACGGTTTAAGATGCAAAATCAACTTGAGATATAGCAAAACCAAAATCTCATTTTTACCCAATTTTCCAAGCAGTATCTCTTTAACACACTACAACACCAAATTCACTTATAATTTATAAATCAATACAATCAATATTCCTTATGAAAAATTTATTTTTAATTCTTTTTTCCCTGCTTTCGATAAATGCCTTTGCAAAAAACGTTTATGTGATTGACATAAACGATGAAATAAACAGCAAAACGTGGATTTATATTCATAGCGGGTTTTCTTTGGCAAATAAAATCAATGCCGATTTGATAGTTATTCACCTGAATACCTACGGAGGCGAACTGAATTTTGCGGACTCTATTCGCACAAAAATTCTCAATTCCAAAATTCCCGTTGTGGCTTTTGTGGACAACAACGCTGCATCGGCTGGGGCACTGATTTCGCTTGCCTGTGACAAAATTTATATGCGTAAAGGAGCAAGCATCGGTGCTGCAACCGTTGTCAATGGCACTGACGGCACTCAAATGCCCGACAAATATCAGGCATACATGCGCTCGATGATGCGTTCCACAACGGAGGCTCACGGAAAAGACTCGCTCGGAAATTGGGTTAGAGACCCGTTAATTGCTGATGCTATGGTTGATTCTCGAACGGTAGTACCCGGAATTATCGACTCCACAAGAACACTGACTTTCACCACATTGGAAGCAATAAGATACAACTATTGCGAGGGTGAGGCGGAAACTGTTGCCGAAGTACTTCAACAGGAGGGTGTTAATGAGGGCGAATACACGTTAACGACATATAAACCCACCTTTTGGGACAAGTCAAAAGGTTTGCTTACGAGCACCGTTTTGCGTGGCATTTTGATAATGCTGATAATAGGCGGGATATGGTTTGAACTGCAACAGCCGGGCATAGGTTTTCCGCTCGGATTGGCTATCTGTGCCGCAATTTTATACTTTGCACCGGCGTATATGGATGGCTTGGCAGCAAATTGGGAAATCCTCCTGTTTATAGTTGGCGTAGGGCTTTTGATGTTGGAAATATTTGTTATTCCCGGTTTTGGAGTAGCGGGCATTAGTGGGATTGCGGCAATATTTATCAGTTTGGTTTTCAGCCTATTAAATAATGACTGGTTTAATTTTGACAAAGTTTATCGTCCAAATATCTCATCGGCGGTACTTACTGTTACAATCGGGCTGATTTTTGCCTTTGCAACAGTACTGTTTTTTTCGTGGAAAATAGGGACAAAGGGAGTTTTCAGCAAATTTGCCCTGCAAACCGCACAAAATATGGAAGATGGTTTCATCGGTGTTCCAACCGAACAAAAATTGCTTGCAGGCAAAACAGGTATAGCCATAACTGATATGCGCCCGTCAGGGAAAGCGAAAATAGAAGGCAAAATATACGATGCTCTCTCGGAAAATGGAAAGTTTATTGAAAAAAACACAAAGATAGAGGTTATCAATTTTTCCACTACTCAAATCAATGTAAGGCGAGTATGACAAAGGCAGTAATAATCGGTTCGGGCAATGTGGCGTGGAGTTTGGCTCACTATTTGCCTTTCTGTAGCTGTTGTGTAATGCAGATTGTTAGCCGCACGCAGGAGTCGGCTCAAAGCCTTGCATCGACTATTGGGGCGGATTTCACCACCGATTTTTCAAAGATATACGCAAATGCCGATTTTTATATTTATGCCATTACTGATGATGCGTTAAACACTGTTATTACGCAGGTTAATGTAAAAAATGGCTTGCACCTTCACACTTCAGGCTCGGTAGATATGGACGTTTTTCGCGGCAAACAGTATGACTTCGGCGTACTGTACCCTTTTCAGACGTTTTCAAAGCAGAAGAAGGTAGATTTAAACAATGTTCCATTTTTTATTGAGGCTAATTCTTCTGATAATCAACATAAACTTATGGATTTTGCAAAAAAAATATCCCTGAAAGTTTATGAAATATCTTTCGAGCAAAGAAAAAAGGTGCATTTGGCAGGCGTTTTCGGTAATAATTTTACCAATTTTCTTTGGGGAATTTCTTATAAATTTCTCAAAGAGTGTAATTTGCCATTCAGTGTGATACTACCTTTGATAACCGAAAGTGTTGACAAACTGAAATATCTAACGCCCAATCAGGCACAGACAGGACCTGCCGCCCGCGGTGACCAAAAAAGCATCGCCGAACACCTTAAATTCCTGCACAACAACAAAGACTTGGAGGAAATTTACGCTTTATTAACTGAGAATATAAAGAGAGGTAGTTAGCAATACAAAATAAATGAGATCTTAAATCCGCAAAGTGTTGAAAACAAAATATTTATAACACTTTGCCATTTGAAAAATTTCACTTATTTTTGAGATATAAGACTAAAAAATAATGATTTTAATGAATGGAGTTGCAATGTGAGTTGAACAATTAATAATCTCCTGACTTCGACGGTCAAAAATCACAAAGCAATATCATTCAATGACTTACAAAAACAGCGAGCCACTACATTTTTTTTAAATTTTCGAGTAATTGATAAGGCACTAAACTTCGGCGTTTTTTCATTGCTTGATATATTGTTTGTGTGTCTTTTGACGTTTTGGCAGGCAGAACGTATCGTTTCTGTTTTTTCGGGTCAATAAGGATACTTTCCTGTACAGACCACAGTTCTTCGCTGATTCGTGCTGCCGAAAAACGTTCTTTGGTCTCAGTTCTGATGATATGTTGCAAAAAACGTATCAGCGAAAATGCCACAAAACAAACGGCTATGTGAGAGAGTATCCTGTTTGCAGTCCAGTGAAAGACAGGTCGCATGCGCAAATCGTGCTTGTCAATACG
>JAITNR010000135.1 GCA_031290375.1 Prevotellaceae bacterium
GCAATGTCATAAAAATCACTATCGGTTGAAAGTGATTTTTACGACGAAATAAATGTGCTTATTTTTTCTTTTTCTCTTTCAATATATCTTTGTAATTTGCCGATAAAAAAGATTCGTAAAATTTAACCTTATTTTCAAAATATTCGCCACTTTTTGCATATTCTTTATTGAGTTTTTTGTTTGTTTCTACAACTAAATCAATAACTTGAGGATAATATGCTTTATCTTTGGTGTTGTTGATTAACGATAAAATTTGTTCTCTTGCCTTATTTTCGTTTGAATAATCAATAGAGGATACATTTGTACTGGTGGCAACCCCCAATAAGCCCCTACCCAAGGCAGAGCCAACCGATTCAGATTTTTCTTTTTGAAAATCCATTAATTCTATGAATTTTGAATTGGCTTGCAGATAATTCAACACTTTTTCTTTTTCCTGTTTCTCTGTGCGTTTGGCGATTTCTTCTTGCAGAATATCTTTACCTTGTGCGTAAAACTGTTCAAATTCTTCTTTTGTTTGGAATAATTGTTTTACATCTGAATACGCATGAGTAAAATTTCTTTCCAAGTTGTTATTGATATTTTCGAAATTGCGTTTCAACGAATTAAGAGAACTTTGATGACTGTTTTCCTTGTCTTTTCCCGCTTTTACTTTTTCATATTCGAAAATTACAGTTTTTTCAATATTATGCGGATTGACAAGCAACTGATTATTATAATCTTGCAAAGCAGTTTCCAATTTATTATTGTACGACATTGTTTCCAACGAATCTGCAATAAATTTCTCGCGAGCAATTTTTAAGTCCATTGCTTTAGCATCAGAATATTTGAAAACATACCCTTTGAGATACATATTTTCTATTTCCAAATCATTGAACGGATATGAAATTTCTGTTTGGTTTTGTAGAGGTAATTTGAATGTATATTTTATAGCATTGTATTGCAGAGTTACAGTAGTAGGGAATAAACTGTTTTCAATAACACACCAATCGTATTCATCCTTTTGCCATTCTAAATTAGACCATTTACTTTTAAAACCTTCTGCATCGGTTATTGGTATTTTTAAATTATTTTGCCACTCCTTTCCATTGAATTTGAACAATATCGAAAAAGATTCATTTTCCGAATCGTATTTTAGCAACTCTTTTTTCAATGGATAATCATATCTGCCAAAATTCTCTACCTTTTTCTTGATATTCTTAATGCAAGTCGATACAAACGTTTCTTGCGATTGAGTTTTTAATCGTTCTTCATAATCAGTTTGTTTTTCAAATTCACCTTTTTGATTCCACGATTGAAAATCTGTTTTTATAGATTTCTGAATACTTCCATAATCCGATTTTTCTAACTCTTTTTGTGCTTGCAATGCTTTTAGCTCTTTTTCTCGCTGAAAATCAACAGAAGTTTTAAGTTTTTCTGCGGCTTTCAAGTCGTTTTCTATTTGAGTTGCCATTCTTTTGACTTCATCTGTCGTATGATTGGCAGCATAACCTAAAATGCCAATGCCAAGTATAAACTCTTTTGCATCATCGCCATTGGTTATTGCATCTAACTGCAACTGTTCATAAACGCTTAACCGCTTGTTGTAACCATAAAGTATTTCAAAATATTTTTGCGTTATTTCGGAAATTTTCTTTTCGTAAGCAGTTTTTTGCTGTTGTGCATAAACTCCGTTTGAACTAATACAAAGCAATAAAAAAATTATTGCCAATGATTTAAGTGTAGTCTTTTTCATTGTTGTTTATTTTAATAATTCATTTAATAATTGTTTTAACTGTTTAAGACGGGGTTCAAGGTCTTTCTTATGTTCTTTATAATACTCCTTTATTGCTTGAACATCTTCTTCGTTATCAATATTTAAACTTAAATTACTGATAGGATAATTTACCGAAGTGTCGGTAGATAATGCAGCAAGCAATAAAATTGATAAATCCAAATTACGATGAATTGGAAGTTCTTCACTTTGACGGCTCCATTTGTTGCCGGTATGCCGCCATACTTTCAAAGAAATTTGGTCGCCGTCATATTGAGCCCTGCCAATAGATAATGCTCTTACATCTGTATGATTAGCATACAAGGCATCAATTTTGTCATAATCATTTACAGAAATGATTGGTTTGTGCGATAAATGTTTAGGTGATTCCATTTTTTCTATTTTTATTATTATATTAATTTTCAACTCATTATAAATAAAAAATCAGACTTGCATATCCGATTCTGTGGTATTAGGAGACCAAATCTACAAATAGCAAGTCCGCATTACTGCGAACGTTTTTGCTGCTTCTTGTAGATTTGAAAGTTCCTAATTTTCAGAATCAAGATACAAAACGTTAATTTATATGTCTTATTTTGTGTGCTTTACACACATATTTTTCTTTATATCATAATATCTTTTTTGTTTTATAATTAACGGGACAAAAGTACAAAATTATTTTGAATTATTCATACATTATTTTCTAACATTCTAATTTTCTTTCTTTTCATCAACTACTTTTGCGTAAATCTGCGTAGTCTTTACGTTAGTATGTCCTAACATCTTGCTAACCGTGTAAATATCAGTGCCTCCCGATAATTGCAGTGTTGCATACGTGTGTCGGAAACAATGAAACGTGATTTTCTTAGTAATACCTGCGGTTTTGAGCCACTTTTTGAGTGGGCTGGAAATCCACGAGGGGTCGGGCAAATCTCCAAATACAAGTTGTTCAGGTTTGCGCGGCTCGCCGCAGAGTTCTAACGCCTGCGGCGAAATAGGCATATATTCAACACCTTTAGTTTTCTGTTGTGTGAAATTCAGGCGGGCTTGCTCGCCGTCAATCTGTATTTCTTTCCAACGCATTTTTTGAATATCGCAATGCCGCAAACCTGTGAGCGCAGAGAAAGATTGCCTCTTTCCTTTAACTTCCACAAGTTACGCTAAAAAAGCGGTGGAACAGTGTTCTACCGCTTTATGGATTTGCAGGAATAAAGCAACAGCGATAAAATAAATTACCGCTGTTCAATTGATACAATGCTGAACTTTAATTCGCAACAAGGCGAATTGAAACGTAGGCAATTTATTGCTCTTTGATAAAAATAGTTTCTCTACCGTCGTGTATTAATCTCATTTCGTTGTCATTAACAGCACCTGTATAAAAAAGCGTCCCATACACTTTAATATCAATATCAGGTTTCTTATATATATAAGTGATGGCAGAACTTAATTTAATAGTAAAATTTTCTTCAAACAACAGAGTTCCGTCTGTGTCTGAAGTGAATTTGATAATGGTAGCGAATTCTCCCTGATTATCTGCGCCTTGACAAGCCCATATTGTCCCTTTTAATGTATTGGTTTTAGCAGTGTTATCAATGTCAGAATTGTCTTCTTTTTCGCAGCTCGTAATGAAGCAGCACATTGTAAGAAACAGACTCGCTGTCAAAATAGACAAAAAGTTTCTCCTACTCCTCACGTTTTTCGGACTTACGCGGTTTTTTGAAATGGGTTCTCGCTCCATTGCGCTGCAAATATTATTTGCACTCGCCACTGATTTGTTAGATTCTTTGAACATAACTTTTCTGATTTTAAAAATTGATATTAATTTGAGTACTAAATTCTTGCAAAATTGAACATAAAAATAGCGTGGAAACAACCTGCCTGTATTCAGGTTTCCACGCCTACAAGTCCAGCAAGTCACTCCACGCCGTACACACGGCGTTTCACTAACTTACTCTCGACTTGTAACTCTTTCGAGTTTATTGTGGAAAATGAATACGAGAATAATAGCAACGCTATTTTTATTTATTTTTTTATCAGTGCTTTACGCACATTTTTCTTTTTTCTATCTCATAAAAATCCAATTACAATTAATGGCGCAAAATTACACCTTTTATCGGAATTAACAATACATAAAAAAGCGAATTTTCAAAAAAGCTGCTGTTTAGGCAGATTTTTGTTGCAAGAAAACATTTAATCACCTGCGTTTAGGCAACTATGATACTACCCAAAAGCTCGTCTGCTTTCCTTTCGCTGCTTCAAGTTACACTAAAAAAAAGCGGTAAAAACACTGTTCTACCGCTTTTTCGTAATTATTAATTCGTAATTGATTTACTTCACTTCCTCAAAATCCACATCCGTCACTCCGCCATCTTCTTTAGGGGGTTGTGGGGGTTGTTGACCGCCAAAGGGATTTTGTCCGTCAAACGGTCCGCCTGCTCCCGCAAACGGATTATTCGGGTCGGTAAACGGATTGCCCTGCTCTCCGCCGTCGCCTTGTGCGTTCTGTGCGTTATACATATCCTGACTTGCTGCTTGGAATACCGTGTTAAGTTCCGTAGTAGCGGCATCAATTCCTGCAATATCTTGTGTTTTGTGAGCATCTTTTAGTTTCTGCAAAGCAGCTTCTATGGGTGCTTTTTTGTCGGACGGAATTTTGTCGCCAAATTCTTTCAACTGTTTTTCGGTTTGGAAAATAAGGCTGTCGGCGTGGTTCAGTTTTTCAACTTTGTCCTTTTCCTTGTTGTCTGCCTCTGCATTTGCTGTTGCCTCATCCTTCATACGTTTGATTTCGGCATCACTCAAGCCCGACGATGCCTCGATACGTATCTTCTGTTCCTTGCCTGTTGCCTTGTCTTTTGCCGAAACGTTAAGAATGCCGTTTGCATCAATGTCGAAAGTAACTTCAATTTGCGGTACCCCACGTGGTGCAGGCATAATTCCGTCCAGGTTGAACATTCCGATTTGCTTGTTTTGAGCAGCCATAGGACGTTCGCCCTGCAACACATTTATCTGCACCGAAGGCTGATTCTCGGCAGCAGTAGAGAACACTTCCGATTTTTTTGTAGGAATGGTAGTGTTGGACTCTATAAGTTTTGTCATTACTCCGCCCATTGTTTCGATACCGAGAGAGAGTGGTGTTACGTCGAGCAGTAGAATATCTTTTACATCACCGCTCAACACGGCACCCTGAATAGCAGCACCTACAGCCACAACTTCGTCCGGATTTACACCTTTTGAGGGTGCTTTTCCAAAGAACTTTTCCACAACGTCCTGAATAGCAGGTATTCTTGTTGAGCCGCCAACCAGAATTACCTCATCAATATCCGATTTTGACAAACCCGCGGCTTGCATAGCGGCTTGACACGGCTGAATTGTAGCCTGAATCAGCTTGTCGCAAAGTTGCTCGAATTTGGCACGGGTAAGCGTCTTAACCAAATGTTTAGGCACACCGTCAACAGGCATAATGTACGGCAAATTAATTTCAGTTGAAGAACTTGAAGAGAGTTCTATTTTTGCCTTTTCCGCAGCCTCTTTAAGACGTTGCAGAGCCATCGGGTCTTTGTTCAGGTCTGCTCCCTCATCGTTTTTAAATTCCTGTACAAGCCAGTCAATTATCTGATGATCAAAGTCATCGCCACCCAAATGAGTGTCGCCATTGGTTGATTTTACTTCAAAAACACCATCGCCAAGTTCGAGGATAGAAATATCAAACGTACCTCCGCCAAGGTCAAATACGGCAATTTTCATGTCTTTGCGAGTCTTATCCAGTCCATAAGCTAACGCTGCCGCAGTAGGCTCATTTACAATGCGTTGAACCTTTAATCCTGCAATTTCTCCTGCCTCTTTCGTAGCCTGACGTTGAGAGTCACTAAAATACGCAGGAACAGTAATAACTGCATCAGTTACAGTTTGTCCAAGATAATCTTCGGCAGTTTTTTTCATTTTTTGAAGTATCATAGCGGAAATTTCCTGTGGAGAATATAATTTCCCGTCTATATCTACGCGAGGAGTATTGTTGTCACCCTTTATAACCTTATAAGGCACTCGTCCAATCTCTTTCTGAACTCTGTCGTAGGTTTCGCCCATAAAACGCTTTATCGAATAGATAGTGTTTATCGGATTTGTAACAGCCTGACGTTTAGCAGGGTCTCCCACTTTACGTTCACCATCTTTCAAAAAAGCCACAATGGAGGGGGTTGTTCTTTTGCCCTCGCTGTTGGCAATTACAATAGGTTCGTTGCCTTCCAAAACCGATACGCAGGAATTTGTCGTACCCAAGTCAATTCCAATTATTTTTCCCATAATCTTTATATTTATTTATTTCTTATTATTCCAATATTTTCAATTCACCTCTACTAAATCAAAAAAAATGCCAAAGAATGATTTTGAAATTCATCACCTTTTTTGACATATTTTTGACTAACATTTATGTTTTTTTGTCAAGTGCTATGACATTTTGTCAGGCTTATATTACCCGACTTCGTCATAACATTTATTAACAGTCGCATAATTATTTGATTGTTATATGGCAAACAAGTTTGCGACACATGTTTTGGGTGTCACGCCCCCCAAAAAAGCGTACCTCTGCCTGCTGTATGCCCTGCGAGCAAACCCTGTCCTGTAAAGCTGACAGGTTTACAGGAAGCAATGACGAATACTTTTTACACAATTTACACAATTTTCAGAATATACATAAGGGCACTTCTAAAAATTAACTTACTGTAAATCAATAAAATATGTATTGCCAAAAATAATCTCGAAAGCATTGAGACTTTGTGCAAAAAAATGCTGTTAATATTTTGATAATTAAATAATTATGTGTATATTTGCAGCATAATTTTAAACGCAAAAAAAAGATATTGAAATGGGGCAATTCAAATAGTGTAAATTTCTCAACCCTCAAAAAGAGTGTAAAGTATTGGTTATAAATAATATATAAATTTATACCTAAAAAACAAATCGTGTAAATTTGTTAAACT
>JAITNR010000145.1 GCA_031290375.1 Prevotellaceae bacterium
GTATTTTTTCGGCTAAAATTGGTCTTAAAAAATTGATTCAAATGGCAATGAGAAAAATAAAATGCTGATAAACAGCGAGTTAATGATTTTTATATAACAATAATATCAGGACACTACCAACGCTTATACCAATATACAAATATATGTTTATAAATTTGTGCTAATAAATTGGAATGTACGTTCGATAAAAGTGTTTCAGCCTTTTTTGATAAAAAAAATGTAACTTTGTAAAAAAGTTTAAATAGTAGTTTATCAAAAAAATCAGTTTGTATGCAAAAGAGGCTAATAGAGTGTGTCCCAAATTTTAGCGAAGGGCGCAATATGGATGTTATCAAAGAGATAACAGATGAAATTGAAAAAACAGAAGGAGTTGTTTTGCTTGATATTGACCCCGGAGCCACTACCAACCGAACAGTTGTAACCTTTGTAGGTGAGCCCGAAACAGTTGTTGAGGCGGCATTTAGTGCTGTAAAAAAGGCAGCCGAAGTGATTGACATGCGTCATCATACGGGTGCTCATCCGCGTATGGGGGCAACCGATGTGTTGCCGCTTGTACCTGTGTCGGGCATTACGCTCGAAGAGACAGCGGAGCTTGCCCGAAAACTTGGCAAACGGATTGCAGATGAGTTGAAAATACCTGTCTATGCCTACGAGTCGTCCGCATTCAAACCTGAACGTAAAAATCTTGCCGTCTGTCGCAAAGGCGAATATGAGGGCTTGGCAAAGCGTTTTGAAGCAGGCGATGCACCCGATTTCGGTCAGGCGGTTTTCAATCAAAACGTTGCCCGCACGGGTGCTACCGCCTGTGGAGCAAGAGATTTTTTGATAGCGGTAAATTATAATCTTAACACCACCTCTACCCGCAGGGCAAACGCCATTGCCTTTGATGTACGCGAAAAGGGTCGCCCAAGACGCGAAGACAACTCGCTTACGGGCAAGATTATGCTTGACAAAAACGGTGAACAGGTAATGATTCCCGGAACATTAAAAGGCTGTAAAGCAATAGGTTGGTTTATAGATGAGTTTAAGATTGCTCAGGTGTCGATGAACATTACCGATATTAAAACTACGCCGTTGCATATTGCCTTTCAGGAGGTTTGTCGGGCTGCTCAGGCTCGTGGGATTAGAGTTACAGGTACGGAAATTGTTGGACTTGTGCCTAAAAGTGTGCTTTTGGATGCAGCAAAATATTTTTTGGAACAGCAACAACGCTCTATTGGACTTTCAGAGGAGGAATTGATATGGATTGCAGTTAAATCGCTTGGATTAGACGACTTGAAACCGTTTAATCCAAAAGAAAAAGTCATTGAATACCTGATGAACAGGGATAGTAAAAAACTACTCGTGGATATGACCTGCAAGGCATTTGCAGAGGAAACTGCAAGCGAATCGCCTGCTCCCGGTGGAGGCTCCATTTCGGCTTATGCCGGTGCTTTGGGTGCTGCTCTTGGCACTATGGTTGCAAATCTGTCTTCGCACAAGGCAGGCTGGGATGACAAATGGGAATATTTTTCAAATTATGCTGCTCTGGGGCAGAAACTTATGGCACAACTGCTTTATCTTGTAGATGAAGACACAGCGGCATTCAACAAAATAATGGACGTATTTTCAATGCCCAAAACTACGGAACAGGAGAAGACTGTACGTTCAAAGGCACTACAAAAGGCAACGCTTTGTGCAACGCAAGTGCCACTGCAAACAATGAAAGTGTCGCTTGAAGTATTTCCGTTGGTGAAACTTATGGCACAGGAGGGCAATCCAAATTCCGTGTCAGATGCCGGAGTTGGAGCACTCGTTGCTCGTGCCTCCGTGCAGGGAGCATTTCTTAACGTAAAAATCAACGCCTCAGGGCTGAAAGATAGGGCTGAAGCCGACAAATTGCTTGCCGAAGCCTCAGATATTGCCCAAAGGGCAGATATATTTGAAAAAGAGGTAATTGAGATTGTTAATGCCAAAATACAATAACCGGTAAACTGCGAGCGTG
The DNA here is from genome assembly GCA_031290375.1 of Prevotellaceae bacterium. Classification (GTDB taxonomy): domain Bacteria; phylum Bacteroidota; class Bacteroidia; order Bacteroidales; family Paludibacteraceae; genus F0058. Next base: position 1,985 of record JAITNR010000145.1, read on the forward strand.
ATCGTTTTGTTACTCGTTTGCTAAAAAATATGCGTAAAATCTTCATTTTAAAAAACGGCAACAACCCTTGTCCCGCAGCAGAAAAATGGGGCAAGGGCTTTGCTTGTGCTTTCGGACAGCAGACGGATTTTGCTGCGTTTGAGCAATATAAAAACTCGGAAGAATTTGCACAGTTTCTTGAGCAGCAGGATGCTTCCATGTTAATAATTGAACTGTGTAAAAACTCTGACATTCAATCTTTTCTCAATATATGCCGAAATTTGCGGATACCTTATCTGTTTATAAAGCCGAACACTGATTTTGATGTAAAAAGGGTAGCACTGCCGATAACCTTTTTGATTGAGGATAAGGAGAAAGCACCGTTTGCATCGGCTTTGGGGCGGTTTTGCGGCTCGAAAATCGTTATCTGTGCGCCAAAAGATTATGGCAGCAAGGCACGAGAAAATATTAATGCCTGCAAAACACTGTTTAACTCATTTTTGCTGAGTTATGACGAAAAACAATGCAGGAAAGGCAGTTTTGGAGTGGAAAAAGAGGCTGTTTCAGATGCGAAAAAAGAGAGTTGTTCGCTTGTGATAGTTTCAGCCTCAAGAGAATATGGACTTGACGATATAATTTTTGGCAGCAAAGAAAAAAGGATACTCAAAACAGCCGGTGTGCCTGTGCTGCTAATCAACCCTCGAGCAGATCTGTACGCACTTTGCGACTGACCTGTAGGTTGTGTCTGCTTTTACTGTTCGTTGTTCTCTAAAAAGAAAATCCCAAGGATATGCCTGCGAAAAGATGAGGTACATTTACGCTGTGGCGTTCGAGTACAGGTTTTGAATTATCATAATTGACATAATCATAATGATTTTGCGCAAAACTTATACCCAGATAATAGTTCCAGATAACTTCCCACAATAGCCGCGCTTGCATTCCCAAAAGAAGCCCCGCTTCATTTGTATAAAATCTCCTGTCGAAACTTGTTGAACCGTAGTCGGACGAAAACCGATAAAGGCGGTATTGGTAAAAGGGCGATAGATAAAACCCTTCGTAGTCTTCTATTTCTAACGGGAAAATTTTTAACGCCGCTCCCGTTGTAACACCAGCTTTGAAATGCGCATCCTTTGTACGACCAAGAAAAACATGATTGACCCCTTTATACCCTGCATAAATATTGGCCAGTACCGAAAAGCCCTCAAACCAAAGGCTTGGATAATCCTTGTAGGTAACTCCCAAATCTACCTCTGCACTGAGATAATTGTTAACCCGTCTTCCGTAGGCAAAGGATAATGTTCCGCGCACTACATCGAACATATTCCACTCCACATAATTACGGTCAATTTTTGGAGTAACGGGGTGTTCTTCACCGGTTTCCTTGTCAAATACGATGATTTTTTGGGCAAAGGCGTTGATACCTGCCGCAAGAAACAATAAAGTTAATACTCTTTTCATAATTTTTTATTTTTAAATTAGATATTATATAAATTATATTATTGATAAACAAACATTTGAAACATTTTGGACATAAACTCAAACAACAACATTGACTTGTTGCAAAGATAAAAAAAAGTTTACATATATTGCTAAAAAATATTACCTTTGCAGAAATATTAATCTAACTTAATTCAACATTTTTATGAAAAAGTTTATTTTACCCTGTGTTATTCTCGCATTTGTGTCTTTGAACGCCGTTTTTGCGGGAGATTTTAAGGTTTCTTCAAACACCATTGTTGATGTTCCCAAAACGACAAGAGTGATGCAATCCGGAAAAGTGAATGATAAAGTCTATGTTATCAATTACGACTGGCGAGGCAAATACTCCATGATGATTTTCGACTCAAATATGAAACTCATCAACGATGTCATCTTTAAACAACGCAATGACAAAGACGAAGATGTCATAGGTAGAGGATTTGCCTTCAAAACAGCTATGTTTATGAAAAGTGAAATCCTGTTGTTTTTTGAAACTTATGAAACAAGCACCAAAAAACAGCTTTTGCTCGTTCAAAAAACCGATTTGAACGGGAAATTTGTCGGCAAAATGACCTCCATCGACAATATCCCCGCAAACAAAAGGTACAAACAAGGCTCTTTCGAATTGGAACACAGCGAAGACAGCACAAAATTTCTTGTAATCAAGCACCTGCCCTATGACAAAAAGGCAGAAGAAGAGTTCGGTTTTAGAACTTTCGACAGCAATCTTGATATGCTTGGCGAAAAAACGGTAAATTTGCCGTACAGAGAAAAAAATACCTCCGTAATTGACTTTTACTTGTCCAACAGAGGCGATGTGTATATGCTGCTGAAAGTGGATTTGGAAAGAAAAGAGAAAGTCAAAGGGGAAGATGATGAATTTTATTCATTGCTTTGCCAAACCATCTCGTCCAACAAGGCATTGCGTGAATATAAACTGAATTTACCCCAAAAGGACATCGTAAGCATTGCTTTCAGAATTGACAATAAAACCGACAGAGTACTTTGTTCGGGCTTTTATTCCGACATCCGAACCAATACCAGCCACACAAGAGACATTGACGGCTTCTTTTATTTGACCGCCGACATAAACACACAAAAGATTGTTTCGCAAAGTTACAAGCAAATCGACAGTAAAATTGTCAATCAATTACGTGGCAAAAGTGAGGACAAGAAAGTGAAGGAAGGCAAGGGTATTGCGGTCAGTTTCAGGGTAAAGGATTACGTAAGTCGTTCCGATGGTTCGTCTGTGATTGTTGCCGAAAACAGCTGGGTAACAGTAGTAACAACTTGCCAACAAAGAGGAGGCTGCACCACCACAACGTATTATGACAGAACGAATATATTTTTGATTGCCATATCCTCAAACGGCGAAGTACAGGCATTTTACGACATTCCCAAAAGGCAATCAACTATCAATGACGGAGGTTATTACAGTTCATTCTCATTAATGAAAAAGGACGACAGAATTATTTTTGTCTATAACGACAATCCAAAAAATGTGGGGAAAGTAATAAACTCAATCAAGGACGTCAAGGCAATGAGAAATCCGGGTATGGCTTGCCTCGTTGCTGTGGAAATCGCTAATGACGGCGAAATAATCAGGCACGGCATGGTGTACGACAGGAAAAAAACAAAAATGACGGCAATCCCGCTTATGTGCAATAAAATAGCAAACGGAGAGTATATTATTCCAACGTACAAAAGAAAACAAATCGGTCTACTGAAATTTGAGTTGTAACAATAAAATAATGAATAGTGGATAATTTTAGTACGATGTAAGAGACCATCCCCGCATAAGGGAGAACACCAACGCCACATACATGGGGGGAAATGTGAAAAAACACAACGCAGGCGTTAGTTTTTTGCTAACGCCTGCGTTGTGTTTTTAACTGTTTTTCCTGACTTCGACGGTCAAAAATCACAAAGCAATATCATTCAATGACTTACCAAAACAGCGAGCCACTACACTTTTTTTAATTTTCGAGTAATTGATAAGGCACCTGACTTCGACACTCTATCCCCCAATCCCCATCCCTAAACTGTGTAAAAATGGCACTTTTGAGTAAAAGTTGTTTTGTAGTGGCTAATTATGCTATATTTTGTGTTTTATGTAAAATAACATCATATTTATTTGTTTTTTCAAAAATATTGTATTACCTTTGCAATGTTAAATCATTAAATAAATTTGATTCGATGTTTATCAGATACAGAAAAGTTAAA
>JAITNR010000212.1 GCA_031290375.1 Prevotellaceae bacterium
ATCCGGTAAGGAATTGAAAGGTTTGGCAATCATAAATGATGCGGAAAAAGAATTAAAACAAGAATATATCAGCGCTCTTGAAAACAAAGGTTCGGATATTATTTTGTGTAGTCAGAGACACCTACCTGAAGCATTAGGAAAATTAAAAATTGCTGCTTAAAATAAATACCAATGACAGCATCCGAAATAAAAAAGTTAATCCAACAAGGTGAGGGCATTTCTGTAGAATTTAAGAGTAGTTCTACGGAGGTGAGTTCTACGACTTACGAAATTGTATGCGCCTTTCTCAATCGTTCCGGCGGGCATGTTATGTTGGGCGTGAACGATTCGGGCAAGATTATCGGTGTTAAGGAACAGTGCATTGAACTGATGATACAAAATTTTATTAATATTACCCTAATCCGCACGCTTATGCAACTTCGTGATACGCTGTTGCCGAAATTGATGACTGATGAGGTGAAGATTGCTATATATAAAAAAAAGTTATATATTTGCAGAATTAATGACAAGAAAGTAAATGATACAAATTGTAAACATAGACAACAGCTTTGATAGTTACCAACGCCTCATTAGTTTATATGAAGAATATAAAGATAAGGCATTTAGCGACATTCATATTGGGTTTTATCAGTGGTTTGCAGCCAATATGAGTGCTGCACTCGGTGCGTTGCTGGACGTGTTTACAACAAATTTAAACGATGTTCATTTCGATTGTTTTAACCCTCAATCAATAGAACAAATCCTGCTAAAAAACGATTTCCTGACATACTATGGCAAAGCCAGAGCGGTTGATGTAAATCAAACTACCATACGATTTCAAAAATTAAAACCCACAGACGGAAAATACTTTAAAACATACGTCATTGAGGAATTGATTGGCAGAGCAGAATTGCCTCAGATGTCTGTTGCCTTAAAAGAAAAAATGATAGAAGCCATTTACGAAATGTTTGTCAATGCTCAAATTCATAGCGAAACAGAGTTTATCTATACTTGCGGTCAGTTTTTTCCAAACAAGAACAAGATAGAATTTACGATTGTGGACACAGGGATTGGTTTTAGGAATAAAATAAACAACCGATTTAAGCGTTCTCTCTCTGCGACACAAGCCATTCAATGGGCGGTTGAAGATAAAAACACAACCAAAGAGACGGTTTCCGGAGGTATTGGTTTGGCATTGCTCAAAGAGTTTATTAGTATGAATAAAGGAAGAATGCAAATTGTGAGCGATAGCGGTTTTTATGAATTTGGTACAGAGGGCGTTTCAATTAAACCATTTTCAGGGCAATTCCCGGGGACGATAGTAAATCTGGAATTTTGCACTGATGATAATAACAGTTACGCACTCAAAAATGAAATCAATATTAATGATATATTTTGAAAACATGGAAAATATAGAAGTCAAAATCAATGTAACAAACGTCATTGGCGATGTATATGGCGTGGAAGCGGAAGAAGGTCAAAAAGTTTATGATCTTATCAAAAAGGCATTTGCCGAAAACCGAAAGGTAGTTTTGTCTTTTCTGAATATCGAAATCTTGACCACTGCATTTTTGAATACCTCAATCGGACAGTTGTACAAAGATTTTTCGGAAGAAACAATAAAGAAAAACTTGTCCGTAGAAAATATATCCGAATCCGGTAAAGTCATTCTGAAACGTGTTGTAGGTACGGCAAAATTATTCTACAAAGACAAGGATACGTTTCTTCGCCTGCAACAGAGTATTGAGGAAATTTTAGAAAATTGATATTATGAAGGATAGATATGAATTTTCCAACATTCAATACTTGACAGACAGAAGTATTTTTGTCGATGCTAATGTGTTGATATACTTGTTTTGGTCAACAGGCGCAAGTTGGGAAGGAAATTATGCTTCTGCTTTTGCCCAATTACTAAAACAAAAAAACAAATTGTTTGTCGATTTCCTTGTGATTTCGGAAGTGGTAAACAGAGCATTCAAAACCGTTTATGAAACACATAAAAGCAAGAATATTTCTTTGAAATATAAACAATTCAGAGACAGTACAGATGGGCGGCAAACATTGTCCGATATTTATTCTGTTGTTAAAAATCAGGTATTAAGCCAATTCCACATTACAGGAAAATCTTTTCCAAAAACAGAAATTCAGCATTTTTTGTCTGTGGACAATCTTGATTTTTTAGATAAAGGGATTTTGAAAATTTGTCAGGACAATAATTTTGTCTTATTGACTAACGATAAGGATTTCAAAGATGCAGATGTCGATGTATTGACTTGCAATCCTACTATATTACGACCATAATGCCACCACTCCACGAATCCGACATAGAATCCTTTGCCATAGAGCAATTAGAGCTTCTCGGCTATAAATATATCTATGCTCCTGATATTGCGCCGGATAGCAAATCTCCCGAAAGGGACAGCTACGAACAGGTTTTACTACTCGACAGATTGCAACGTGCGGTAAGACGAATCAATCCCGACATTCCTGACTATGCTCAAAACGAAGCTATCAAAGAGATACAGCGCATTGCATCGCCTGAACTGTTATCGAATAA
>JAITNR010000245.1 GCA_031290375.1 Prevotellaceae bacterium
ACATAAAACACGAAATATAGCATAATTAGCCACTACAAAACAACTTTTACTCAAAAAGTGCCATTTTTACACAGTTTGGATATGGGGATTGGGGGATAGAGTGTCGAAGTCAGGAGAAACGCAACAAAACCGGGTAAAAATGCCCCAAAATAAAAGATATAAATAATTTAAAATCAGTGTGTTATGTGGTTTTAGGTCGGTCGGGCGTTCGAGTCGCCTAACTCCAACATAAATTGAAAATCAGCGAGTTATTGCAAAATTTTCAAAAATACCGCAACAAAACTTTCTTGCGAATCTTAACATTCAATAGATTTTTACTATGCTTTGTCATAAATTTCGTTATCATAAAACTTATTATAACCCATCTCTCATAAAATCAATGATTTGAGAATATAGGTTTTGGTGGTATGAATTTGAATTTGCAGCAATGGAAGTATTATGCCAAAGAAGTACAAGTTCACCGTTGTGTTTTTTTGTTTGATGGATAATGTTTTTTGCCACTGTAAATGCCTCATTACAAGGTAAATTCATATAATTTTTATTACTTAAACTTACATCCATTAGGGTTAATGGGTGGAGTATAACAGGCTCAATTTCAAATGTTTGCGGATTAATCCAATTGACCGCACGAGATGTACCAAGCCTGAAACCCGCAATATCGGCAAATCCGACCGAAAAATCGTCTGTAATACGCGATTTTGTATAAGTTTGGGGTAAATTTGGCGGAAGAATTCTTAAAAAATGGGTGCGATTGCAGGATATTTTTTGGTTTGTTGCGTTCGATAACCTGTCCAATTCATCTTCAACAATATATGGGGCATCATAAGAATAATAACTTGTATGGAGTCCTGTTTTACAATTGTTTTTTTTGATTAAATTCAGCAAAAATCTAAAATCTTTGCCAAACAAATTATATTGCGGATAATCAAATTCCCTACCTCCTTTCGAAGCTTTGATGAAGAACAGTTTTTCAGCATCTTTAATTTTCAAATCCTGATTTATCAACCAGTCAAAAGTGAACGCACAATCTTTAGTAATACTTGATAATGAATTAATTACGTTTCTAAAATTGCCTCGACAAACCCCGCCCCAAAAACCTCTGAAATGGCGATAAGTTTCTAAAACATCAACATCGTGCGTAAGATAAACCTTTGAACATTCCGTGTTTGGCTCCTTAACCTCCATCCCTGCCTTTCTGAGCCATTTTCGCAGCAAAATGCCATATTCATCAACAATTGGACGGTTTATAAACCCTGCCTTGAATTGCAACGATTTTTTACCCTCAAACCTGTTGTGTTGGTCAAAACAATCGTCCCTTACGAACTCTTCATAGCGTGACAGAAAAAAAAAACTGCTCGCAACAATGTCCGCTTCAACAAAAACAGTACTGCCCTTTTGCTCAACCCTGTCGTTCCCAAATGAAATTTCGGTGTTGTCTATTTTTTTTAGCGGGAGAGCAGGAATTGAACTTTTTTTGCCGTAACTCTCACTCTCGAAAAAGCCGGAAGGACGAATTACAACCCTGTATCGACTGTATTGGTCAGGGTTTGAGGTGTATCCGACTGCATTTGCCAACTCATCGTTACCCTGCAAAAGAAAGCGTATTATGTATTGAATGATATTCAAAGCAGATAAAATTTATGTTTACTTGCAAAGTTATAAAAAAATATATTACCTTTGAAATTATTTATGCAGACAACATTCTAATTATAAAAAATGAAAATCTTAATTACAGCAGGTCCCACTTATGAAAGAATAGACCCTGTGCGGTTTATAGGGAATTTTTCTACAGGCAAAATGGGTTTTGCATTGGCTGAGGTGTGTGCTGAAAAAAAAAATGAGGTGATTTTAATTGCAGGACCTGTCCAACTCAACATTGAACACAAAAACATCACTCGGATAGATGTACAAAGTGCTGAGCAGATGTATGAGGCTGTTATGGAGTATTTTCCAAAGTGCGATGCGGCAATTCTCTGTGCGGCCGTTGCTGATTTTACGCCCAAAACGGTTGCCAATCAAAAAATCAAAAGTAGAGGAGAAGAACTGATTATCAAATTAAAACCGACTAAAGACATTGCCGAGGCAGCAGGAAAAATCAAAACTGAAAAGCAGTTTTTGGCAGGCTTTGCCCTCGAAACCAACCACGAAGAGAGTAACGCTATGGGAAAAATGCAACGTAAAAATTTTGATATGATTGTGCTAAACTCGCTTAACGACAAGGAAGCAGGCTTTGGATACGATACAAACAAGATTACTGTTATCCTGAAATCCGGAGAAAAATACTATTTCCCGCTCAAAACCAAAAAAGAGGTGGCAGAGGATATTGTTTCGTTTGTGAGGCGTACTTCACGCGGGTAGATTTTGTACAAAAGTATGGATAAAATGATAACGAGAGAAATGCACAAAACTATACCAAGAACAGTGTAATACCAAAAGAAACAATCAGTCTTTTGTATTCCAAATTTTATAGGCTTCAAGAGCTTGAAAATTAAACATTTTCAAGCCATTTTCGATGGTTGCACCTGAAATTTCGCCTTTTTGCAGAAAAAGTGTCTTATTCGGTTTGCAAATCAAATCAAACAAAAGGTACCGATTGGTAAGAAACTCGTAAGGCAAATCAGGACAAAGTTCCATATTCGGCACAGAGCCGACAGGGGTAGTATTGATTATAATTTGATGATTTTCAATTATTTGAGCTGTAAGTTCTGTATAGATAAAGTTACTTTCGGTTTTTGTGCGAGAAACAAACTTTGAGTTGATTTGCAGATTGTCGAGTACATACTTAACTGCTTTTGATGCCCCGCCTGTGCCCAAAATCAGGGCGTTTTTGTGGTGCGGCTGTAGAAGGGGCAACAAAGCCATTTTGAAGCCATAAATATCTGTGTTATAGCCAATTAGGTTGCTGTTCTGAAGTTTAATTACATTCACTGCACCCACATCTTTTGCCGAGCCTTCCAACAGATCCAGATAGGGAATGACCTTTTCTTTGTATGGAATGGTTACGTTTAAACCTGAAAAATGATTTTTTTGAACAACCGCAACAAATTCACCAATATTGTTCAATTCAATATTTTGGTAGTGAGCTTCAATATTATTTACCCTAAAAAATTCATCAAAAAACTCTTTCGACATTGATTGAATAAGTGAAAATCCTATCAAGGCGTATGTTTTGGACATAAATTATACGCATTATTTCTGTTTAACAAAATATCCAATTATCAAATAGATGATTGCCAAAATCACCAAAATCACAATGCCAATGCTGATTTCGTGCGAATATTCGTTAATCATATCAGCCTGTCCATGAGCGAGATAGCCCAAAAGAGCAAGTATGCAGTTCCATAATCCTGCACCGACAAAGGTAAAAATGGCAAACGCAGGATAGCTCATTTTAGCAAATCCAGCGGGAATGGAAATCAAGTGCCGAACAACAGGAATAAATCGCCCTATAAACGTGGAAAGTTTGCCGTGTGCATTAAAGTAGTCTTCCGCCTTTTGCAGTTTTTGGCTATTGAGTAACAGCAATTTACCCGCTTTACTGTCTGCAAATTTATACAAAAGAGGTCGTCCAAGCAGCATTCCAAGCAGGAAGTAGTTGATGGTTGCGCCAATTAAAGCACCGATTGTGCCGAAAAGAATCACGAGAAAAATGTTCAAACTGCTCTCCTGCTTTGAAGCGATGTAGGCAGCAGGTGGTATCACAAATTCTGACGGCACAGGTAAAATCGAACTTTCGGCTGCCATCAGAAGAGTGATTGAGCCGTAATTCATATTTTGCTCGTACCAACTTTCGATTTTGTCAAACAATGATGCACTGTTCCCCGATTTTGTTGTATTGCCAAACACCAAAGGCGAAAGTGTTATAGACAACAATACTATATACAGTCTTTTTGGCATAATTTGGTTTTCGTTTTTTTTACTCTAAATTTAAAAGGTACTGTCCGTAGTCGGTTTTATCAAGTTGTTTGCCCAATTTTTTCAGCTTTTCATCTGAGATCCAATGGTTTCGCCACGCTATTTCTTCAATGCAACTTACGTAGAACCCTTGACGGTTTTGAATGGTAGCAATAAAGTTGGATGCGTCCAAAAGACTGTTGCAGTTGCCTGTATCAAGCCAGGTAAAGCCCCGTCCAAATGTTTCTACCTTTAAGGTTCCTTCTGTCAGATAGATTTTATTCAGGTCTGTGATTTCGTATTCGCCTCTTGCTGATGGCTTTAACTCTCTTGCTTTTTGAATAACAGTATTGTCATAAAAATACAATCCGGGTACAGCAAAATTGCTTTTCGGACTCTGCGGCTTTTCTTCCAATGAAAGCACTTTTCCGTCAGCATCAAACTCCACAACGCCGTACGCACGCGGGTCTTTAACGTAATATCCGAAAATACACGCCCCTTTTTCTACCCTTGCGGCACGTTGCAACATAGTCGAAAAATTTTGTCCGTAAAACAGATTATCTCCCAGAATAAGACAGCCTGCCTCACCGTTTAAAAACTTTTCGCCAAGCACAAACGCCTGCGCCAAGCCGTTAGGCGTATACTGCACAATATACTCGATGCTCATTCCCAAATCTTCGCCACTCCCAAGCAGTTCACGAAACATCGGCAAATCTCTCGGAGTTGAGATAATCAAAACCTCTCGAATGCCTGCCAACATCAGCGTTGAGAGTGGATAATAAATCATCGGCTTGTCATAAACAGGCATTATCTGTTTTGAAATCACTTTTGAGAGAGGAAACAGGCGTGTGGCACTGCCTCCTGCAAGTATTATTCCTTTCATTTTTTTACCATTTATTTTAATGTTAATATTGTATATTTAAAAGTTCAAATTTACATTATTTTTTAAATTACACACAAAACTTAATTGAAAATTAATACGAAAACTGCTTTTTAAGAATTGGTTGGTTTATCATCACCATTTCCATTTTTATTAAAAATCCTCCCTAAAGTCCTTGTTCAAAGCCATCTTGCGAAAATCGTTGGGAGTCAGACCTGTTTCTTTTTTGAAAACAGCGTGAAAGACCTGACGAGTATTGAAACCACACATGTCGGAAATTGCTTCCATTTTGTAGTTTCTGGTTTTCAAGTCGGTTAGCAGATTCACCGCTTCCTTTATTCGGTATTCGTTCAAAAGAGATGGCAGGGTTTTATGGAAATAGGTGTTTGTAAGTTTGGAAATCATATTTTTATTAACGCTCAACTTTATTGCCAAATCGTTGATAGTCAAATCTTTGTTCCGATATATCTTCTCTTCTTCAAAAAGTGCAGTCAGGTTATCTATTGCCTGTTTTTCCGTTTCGTCAAAAGATTGTAAATCAGAGTGTTGTGCCCATTGCATATTTTTAGCAACCAACTTTTTGTAGGCTCGCCTCTTTTCAAGGTAAAGAAAAATAAACAAGCCTGTCACATCAATTAGCAGAAGGAAAAGCAAAGTGTAGTATATCTGCCTGGTTTTCACATTATTAGAAATCTCATTTGCCGTCATAAATTGCTCACAAGCCTCCTTGTATTGCTGTTGCCGATACAGATTTTCGCCCTTCTGCCTGTAAAAATCACTGCCCAGCGAGTCGGGTAAATGTGGCTTTGCACACAAATTTTCTGCCAAACAAAAGCAAACAAGGAGCGAGAAAAATGTTGTTTTCAGTTTTAAATTCATAATTTATTTATCGTTACAGGAATATTTTGCTGCACAAATCATACATGAGTTTAAATAAATTGCAACAAGCGGTCAAAACAAGTTTCCTTGTAAAGACTCTTTTGTCCTACCTAAATGTCTGTATGCCAAATCCATAACTTCTCTTCCTCGTGGCGTGCGCTTGATAAAGCCCTCTTTTATCAAAAACGGCTCGTAAACCTCCTCAATAGTGCCTGCGTCTTCGCCCAAAGCGGTGGCAATGGTGGTTATTCCTACAGGTCCGCCACGAAATTTGTCAATAATGGTAAGTAAAATCTTGTTGTCAATTTCGTCAAGTCCGTATTTATCAATATTCAGTGCCTCGAGCGAGTATTGGGCTATTTCAAGGTCAATTTCGCCGTTGCCACGCACTTGGGCAAAGTCTCGGACACGGCGCAGAAGGGCATTTGCAATTCTGGGCGTACCCCTGCTTCTTGTGGCAATCTCCTTTGCTGCCTCATTGGAAATTTTTGTATCCAAAATTGAAGACGAACGCATAATTATCCCTCTGATAACGCTCTCGTCATAATACTCAAAGTGGCAATTTATGCCAAATCTTGCCCTCAACGGTGAAGTGAGCAAGCCGCTGCGGGTGGTTGCCCCAATTAGCGTAAATGGCTCTAAATCAATCTGTATTGAGCGGGCACTTGGACCTTTGTCTATCATTATGTCAATTCTGAAATCTTCCATTGCCGAATACAAATACTCCTCTACCACAGGGCTAAGTCGGTGAATTTCGTCAATAAAAAATACATCGTTTCTTTCGAGGCTTGTGAGAATTCCTGCCAAATCGCCCGGTTTGTCCAATACTGGTCCCGATGTAATTTTAAATCCTACACCGAGTTCGTTGGAAATTATATTGGAAAGAGTAGTTTTACCTAACCCGGGCGGACCGTGCAAAAGCACGTGGTCAAGCGACTCGCCACGCATTTTTGCAGCACATACAAAAACCGAAAGGTTTTCTACAATCTTGTCTTGCCCTCTAAAATCGTCAAAAATCAGGGGACGAAGAGCTTTTTCGGTTTCGATGTCTTTTTCTTTGCCTATGGGCTGTGTTCTTATATCAAAATCCATTTATCGTCTATTTCTCAGGGTTCATTACCACTTCAAGAATATTGCCTGCCTCAACAAGTTTTTTTAGAGTTTTTTGCACTGTTTCCGAAGTAACTTTCTGAACTTCATTCTGATAGTCGTTATAGGCATTTCTATCCCACATATAGTAAGTTACCAAACTGCCTGACCACCAACTGTTCTTCTCAACATTTTCCGCATAATCCTTTAAAAGACTCTCTTTGACCTTGTTCAAATCTTCGGCTTTTGTGCCATTTAGAAGAATTTCGTTAATCTCCTGATGTACAATTTCCAGCAAACGCGCTTGTTTGTCAGGATTACAGTCAAACCGGATACTCAAAATTCCCTCATTATCAGGCAAAATGTTCATATATCCCGAAACTCCTACGCCATAACTGCCACCCTCTTTCTCTCTTATACTTTCCAAATAGCGAATATCAAGCACTCTGCCTAAAACCCTGAGATTAATATCGTTTTCCCAATTCCATTCCATTGGAGCATAATACCTTATGGCATTAGTGGAGTTATCCGTTTCCATTTTTTTTGTGAAATGATTTTTTGTATATCCGTCAGGATGGCACTCGTCCAAACGGGTGTATTTTTCGATGTTACCCGCCTTTAGTCCGCCGAGCCAGGTGCAAATCAATTTTTGTGTTTTTTTATCATTAGGATTGATATTTCCTGTAAAAATATATGTAAAATCGTTGGCGGCATTAAATCTTTGTTTATAAATATCCAAAGCCTTTTGATTGTCGATTTTGGAAACAAAATCCATATTGTATATCAGGTTTCTTGGACTGTGACAAGTCCAATCTGCCGAAAGGGTGTCGCTGAAAATATTGGACGGCTTTTTCTCTCTATTGACAATAGAATTTTTAAATAAATCAATCATTGTATTAAAAGCCTCATCGTCTTTGCGTATTGAGGTGAAGTTCAGATATACAAGCTGAAGTAAAAGTTCAAAGTCCTTTACTGAAGAATTTCCGCTAAAAGTTTCTCTTTCATCAGTCAAATCAGTACTGCAAGAAACGGTTTTCCCTGTAAGAATTTTTTGCAAATCAAGGTGGGAATATTTACCCAGACCGCTGTACGAAACCACACTTGATGCAACTTCGGCAGAAGGCAAATCCTCCGTGGTAACCGTGTTTAAGCCACCCCAAGAGAATGCCCTGAACAAAATCTCGTCCTGCTTAAATTCCGTAGGTTTGATAATAACTCTTACGCCGTTGCTTAAAATCCATTCTGTTGTGCCGAGCGAAATGCTTTTAGTGATTTTTTGGATTTTGCCCGCCTTGGGTTTTTTATCAACAAGATTTTGGGCTATAACCTCTTCCTTGGGGGCTTGCAGTTCAAGGCGTTCAACTTCTTTCAACATAGAGATAGCCTCTTCTTTTGTTGGCAACTTAATTTCCTCTTTTTCAGGTGCCTGAAAAGCAATGATGAGGTTTTCGTCTGTCAGATAAGAATTGAACAACTCGTTAAGCATATTTTTGGTGATCTGCGGAAAAATATTTTTTGCAGTTTCATATTCCCACTCAATACCGGGAATACATTCTGCTTCAAGGAAATTGCGGATATACTCTCTTGCCAAACCGATGTTTTGGCGGTTGTTGCGCTCATTGTAACTTTTTTCAAAATCATTCAGAATATCGGTTTTGGCTCTTTCCAGTTCCGATTGAGTAAAACCAAAACGTTGTGCCTTTTCCAACTCTGTTAGCAAATCTTTGAATGCAGCCTTTTCTTTTCCCTCTTTCGGTACAATTATTGCCATAAAAGCATCATTACCCTTTGTCAGATTGCTGTAGCCCACGTATGCTCCCATAAATGAGGCATCGGGTTTCATCGAAAGTTCGTCAAGGCGATAGGAAAAAATTTGCCCGGTCAGTTGATTTTTAAGCATTTGAATATAACCAAGTGATGAAAGTTTTACTTCTTCAGGTGGAGTTTTGTGCTTGTATTCCAGTGTAATACGACCACCTTGTGCCTCTTTGTCAGTAACAATTGAGACGATTGGCGTATGATTGTCCGGCAAATAATATACAGGACGTTCGCCCCTGTTTGCCCTTTCAGGTACTTTCCCCCAGAGTTCCTTTATTTTTGCCTCAACCTTATCAGTATCAATGTCTCCCACCACCACGATAGCCTGCAAATCGGGTCCGTACCATTTTTTGTAATAACGCCTCAAAGCGTCATATTCAAAATGCTTGATAACAGCAGTATCGCCTATTACATCGCGCTTTGCATATTGAGAGCCTGCATATTTTTGTGCATTTGCTGACTTCCACATTCTACGATTGGCATCGGCTCTTGTTCGCCATTCTTCGAGAATTACGCCACGTTCGGCATCAATCTCTTCATCTGCAAGTGTTAGAGCACAACTCCAGTCATAAAGCACCAAAAGTGCCGTATCTACGATGCTTTCGCGTATGGTAGGCACATCTGAAAGCCGATAAACAGTTTCGTCAAGCGAAGTGTAGGCATTAATATTTCCGCCAAAATTTACTCCAATTGACTCGAAATAGTTTATTATCAATTTGTCTGGGAAATGTTCAGTACCATTGAATGCCATATGTTCAAGAAAATGGGCAAGTCCGTTCTGGTCGTCCATTTCGAGTATTGCACCTACATTTTGGGCAATGTGGAACTCTGCCCGTTGCTTTGGTTGTTCGTTGTGCCTGATGTAATAAGTTAAACCGTTAGGCAAAGTGCCTTTTCTTATGGCAGAATCAACGGGAAGTTGTTGATTTTGTGCTGTTAAACCTGTTGTAAATAAGCATATTACTGCTAAAATGAATGTTTTGTTCATATTTTTTTTAATAATTAAGAGTTTGTATGTGTAAATATTATTAAAGGGTCAATTTGCGAGATTTAGCAAAGAATTTAAATAGTTGTCGTCAAAAGCAAAAATTTTCTCATAATAGGTATGATTGCCCTGAGTATGAGTTTTTTCGGGTTGAGCAACATAATTATCCATTTTAAGCATACCTTGCCCTTTTTTGACGGTAAAAGTGCGGGAACCTACATAGATTTTTGCAGAATCATAACGGTCAGGGTGCTCAAAAGTGCTGTAATAGGGTAATGATTCGAGCGAGAACACTTTTTTACCCTCCATTGGTTGAATATTGGACGAAAAAGAAAAAACCGAGTCTTTCATAGTCATTTGGTCAAGGATAGTTATAATAAATTCAATCCTAACAGCGTGAAGGGTGGTATTTTCAATGTACATATCTGTAATGATAGTTTCCTGTTCTTTCTTGCAACTAACTGCAATACAGGCAATAGTAGCCAAAGCAATAATACATTTCCTCATTTGTATTAAAATTATAAATTATTATTATTTTATTTTCAAAAACAAATTCAAAGTTACAAAAATTATTAGACTTAAAATCTTTTTTGTTATTGACTATTCAATTTTCGCAAGTCCTGTAACTTGCTGATATTTACCAAAAAAAAGTTGAATCAATTATAAAGTTTTCAACAACTGCTCAACTGCTTTTTCCAACTGCAAATCTCTGCCTTCTGTCAATTTGTTGTAGTCATTGAAAATTTTGTAGTCGGGTTCAAGTTGTTGGTTCTCAAGATATGAGCCGTTGGGCAGTTCATAGCCGACAATGGGAATGCCAAAATAGATTGACGGGTCTTGCAGATACTCCCACGTAACGCTCGTCATTGTGCCCGGTACGGGCATACCCACGAGTTTGCCGATGCCTACTTGCCTGTAAACCCAGGGCGAGCCGTGTGCATTGGAGTAGTTTGCCTCGCCGATAAGCATTATCGAGGGCTTGTCCCAACGCCGCGAGGGCATATCGCAACTCTCAACACCACGAATTACCTGCGTAAAGTATTTTTTACCGCTGAAAAGTACTTCCAAATCCTCGTGCAGTCGTCCACCGCCGTTAAAACGGGTGTCGATAACAATCGCCTTTTTGTTGTTGAATTTGCCCAAAATGTCCGAATAAATCGAACGGAAACTCTCATCGCCCATACTCTCAATATGGACGTAGCCAAGCTGTCCGTTTGAAAGCCGTTCTACATCGGCTTCACGTTGCTTTACCCAGCGTTTGTAGAGCAAATCGCTCTGCTCGCTGATGGATATTGGTTTTATCACCTCTTCAACCTTTTCTCCGCTTTCTGTGGAAAAAGAAATCAAAGTGTTTTTCCCTGTCAATTTATTGAGTATTGGATAAAAATCTTTGTTCTTTTCAATTTTCTCGCCATTAATTGCATCAATCACAGCACCTTTTTTCATTTTACTGTCTGCTTTGTCGAAAGGGGATTTTTCAAGCACTTCATCAACAAGAAGTCCGTCTTTGTTATGGTTCCAGCGGAAAAGCAAGCCGAGAGTCGCTGTTGCATCGGGATTGCCAGGGGTTGGACGGTAGCCGCTGCCTGTGTGCGACACGTTAAGTTCGCCAAGCATTTCGCTCAACATTTCCGAAAAATCGAAATTATTATTGATGTAAGGCAAAAATTTTGAATAGCCCTTTTTCATCTGTTTCCAGTCAACGCCATGCAAATCGGTGCGATAAAAACGTTTCTGTTCTTGCAGCCAAACGTGGTTAAACATAGATTCACGCTCCTGGGTAAGGTTTATTTCCATCTGAGCCGACACCGAAATGGTCTCTTTTTTGTTGCCTGCAAGCGTAATTTTCTGCGGTTTTGAGCCGAGTAGAAAAAGTATTTTACCATCTTTGTCCAAAATCAGCGTACCGTTGCCTGCGTCTTTGATTTCGAGTTTGGTTTCACGTGTTCGCGGCTCGATACTCCACAAATCATAGCCCTTTTCAAATTTCGACAGATAATACAATTTCTCGCCGTCAGTTGTGAGCATAATATCGCCTATATTAGACGAATTGGGAGTGATACGCAATATTCTATCCTCAATGCCGTTCAGTTCCACTTTGATATTGTTGTTGTCAACAGTATCGTTTTCGGCGTTTTTGCCTTTGCTGTCAGACTTTTCGTCCTTACTTTTATCATCTTTTTTGCTGTCCTTTTTCTTTGCTTTTTCCTCTTCCTGCAAAAGTTTGTAATCATCTTCGCCAAGTCGGTATTTGTCAAAGGCTTTTTGATTTAGAAATACAATCATAGCATCGTCCAGACTGCCCCATGAGGCGTGGTTACGCATACCGTAACGTTCTGTAAGAAAGATAATTGCGTTACCGTTCATCACCCAACGGGGATTGCCCGAAGTGTATCCGCTGTTTGTGAGGTTCGTAACCTTGCCTCCCTGAGCCGACACAAGCCCGATGTCGTTGTATGGATCGTGCCTGTTTGGAGTGTATTCAAAGGTAATCCATTTGCTGTCGGGGCTCCATTCAAAGTTGATGTCACCCGAAGTCTGAGGATTGCCGCTACCGTCAGTGATTTCTCTAACTTTCTTGCTCTCAATATTATATACAGCAATTTTGTGTCTGTTCTGAATAAAGGCAATTTCCTTGCCGTCAGGCGAAAACTGAGGGTGCATATATTCTGTGGTTTGCGATTGAAAAACAGGTTCAATGTCAATTAATGTGGCATTGAAAAAATAGCTTTCCTCTTTTCTGTTGATTTTTGCAAGATACAGGTTCCACATGCCCGATTGTTCGGATGCGAAAACAAGCATTTTGCCATCGGGGGAAAACGACGGGCTGTTGTCTGTGGCAGCGTTGTATGTGATACGTTTGGTATATTTGTAATCAACCGAAGAAACAAAAATTTCGCCCCTCATAACGCTTGCAACCTGCTTGCCGTCAGAAGATACCGCTGTTGTGCTGCCCGAACTGTTGAGAGGCAATACCTCGTCCTGCCTGTTTTCTTCAACGATTTTGACGGATACCTTTTGCGGTTTTCCGCCATTTTTCATTGTATAAATTTCGCCGTCATAACCAAAACACAGCACATTGTCCCTTGAGATTGAAAGAAACCTTACAGGATGCGTTTTAAAAGTGGTTAATTGACTGATATTTTTCGGATTGTTTATAGAAAACGAAAATATATTGAAAGTTCCGTTTCTTTCACTGAGAAAATAGACTGTCTGATTGTCGGCACTCAATACAGGGTTGATGTCTTCACCGTCATCGTTAATCAGTTCTGTAAATTGCCTGTTGGCGATATTATAACTCCAAATATTTCTTGTTACGGACGATTTGTGATGTTTCCGCCAAGTGTTTTCCTGTCCTTTTTTATCCTGGAAAACAAAGAACTTGCCGCTTTTGTCAAAATTTACATTTACCGCAGGCGTAGCGAGAATTTGCTCTGGTTGTCCACCGTCAATCGCAATTTTGTATAACTGGCTCATCACACTGCTTGGAAAGGCGGCACTTGTTGCAGGTGCTTGAATATTAGCTCCATAGACGATATATTTGTCATCAGGCGAAAAACAATATGGTGTTTCCGCGCCCGAAAAGGTTGTAACACGCTTTACCGCACCGCCGTTGTGGGCTACTGTAAAGATGTTGAAATTGCCATAGCGATTTGATGCAAAGGCGATTGTTTTGCCGTTAGTACTCCACACGGGCATATAGTCGTAAGCTGTATGCGTTGTAATTTGCTGAGCTGCACCGCCATTTGCCGCCACTGTAAAAATATCGCCTTTGTAACTGAACGCAACCGTCTGTCCATCGGGCGAAATGCTCGGATACCGCAACCAAAGCGGATTCTGCGAAAACAATGTCAATGATAAAAAAAGTGCAAAGACCGTAAAAATAGATTTTTTAGACATGGAAAAATTAGTTTTGATTTTTGCAAAGATAATATTTTTTTTCTTACGGTGCGCTGCACCAATTGTGTCAATTCTGAAAACTATGAAAATTTTGTAAAAAATAAATTTGCACAATCCAAAAATTATATCTACCTTTGCAACCGGTTTTGAACTTAAATGGCCTTTAATTAACAATTAACTCAACACTTGTTACCTAACTCGCTATCAGCCAACAGTTATTCAGTAAATAAAAATATTTTAACATTTTTTATGACTGAAATGTTTGGTAATATGGAAAATATTGTCAACACACACTACGCGAATGTGTTAACGGGCGGTGCGCGCGCGGAGTATAACACAAATAAATTAAATACACAAGAAAGTTTAAGAAATTTTCAGGGCAAACGCATCTTAATTTAACAAATTTTAAATACTAAAAATATTCCTGTTCCGTTTGTATAATAAAAAGAGTGATGCAAACACCT
>JAITNR010000033.1 GCA_031290375.1 Prevotellaceae bacterium
CAAAAGTAGCGAAAAAAATCAAAAGTAGCGAAAAAAATCAATCCGTTCCCTCATTTCGTCGAACACGTCCGCGGAAATGTAGCGGGTTCCGGTTCTCGGATAAGTTATTAGCTTCGCTTTATGTGGTATAACACATAAAGCGAATTATGTTGTGTAGACAGTTATGTGTTATTATACCTTAAATCCGCAAATAAATTCTAAAAAAATTAGCAAAGTGTTTTAAACTTTTAGTTTTCAACACTTTGCTAATTTTTTTAGAATTTATTTGCGGATTTAAGGTATAAATATTTTTTTATACTTTTTAAAATTCTGGATTGCTTTGGCAATACTCGCGCAATGACGAAACTGTATGCTGTTCTATTCATAATTTTCAATTAATTAAACACAACAAAGGCAGTCTGTTGTTGTTAACAGGCTGTATATCAGGTAGACAGACAGAAAAACACGTAACTACTTGACAATCAACGACTTGGGGGGGGGCAACTCGCTCATAATCAATGAGTTACGGGCTTTTTCTGCCCGTAACGCTATAATCATTAACATTTGCGAGTAACCTGTCATATTTTTGAATTATCTACTTTTATCTTTTTTTGTTTATGAAATCAGCTGCAAAGGTAGATGAATTTTTTTGATTGTGCAAATTTATTTTTTTACAAAATTTCTGAAATTTCAGAATTGACATATTTGGTTCTGTAAATTGTGAGAATTGTGTAAAATGTATTCCGGCTTGCTTCGTTCCTCGCAATGACGAAAAGGAATGTCTGAACAATGAATAATGAGTGCGTTATCTGCATACTTATTTTATTTCATTTTGCTATTACCCCATTATTCATTGTTCATTATTAATTATTAATGGTGTCTCAAAAAAAGTTTTGCCACAAAAAGAGGGAATATTTGGTCATTTGACTTAAAAATGGTAACTTTGCGAACTTTTGTATCTATTGAAAAAAAAAATGGTATCTGTTTGTATATCAACATATAATGGAGAGAAATATATTCGCCGACAAGTTGAATCCATCCTAATTCAGTTGTCGGAGGATGATGAGGTCGTCATTTCAGACGACAATTCAACAGACAGTACCGTTGAAATTTTACACTCTTTTAACGATACAAGGATAAAAATAATTAAAAACCAAACTGATTTTTTGCAAAAATACACATACGAAAAAATAACTGAAAATTTTGAAAATGCGATAACTAACACAAAAGGCAACTTGATTTTTCTTTCCGACCAAGACGATGTGTGGCATGAGAATAAAGTTGCTCTGGCAAAAGCGAAAATTGGTGATAATTTGGCTCTTATTCACGATTGCAGAGTAGTTGATGAGAACGGAAGTGAAATTTACCCCTCTTATTTTCAGCATATTAAGGCAAAAAGGGGAGTTATTGCAAATATCATAAAATGTTCGTATTTAGGCTGTTGTATGGTTTTAAATAGAGATATTTTGCAAAAAGCCATGCCTTTTCCCAAAAAAGTGCCACACGATTTGTGGCTGGCATTAATTGCTGAAAAATTAAATTCTCTGATAATTATTAATAACAAACTAATTGATTATCATAGGCATAGCGAGAGTAGTTCAACATCTGCTTTCAAGAGCGACAAGTCGATTTGGTTTAAGTTGTTTTACAGGTATCACATAATTTTTGAATTAATAAAGCGTTTTTTAAAAAGTAATTAAATTTAGTATTTCAAATCTGAAATACCATATTCAAGGAAAAAGTGGCAAAAATTCTGCACATTTCAAAATATTATTATCCGTATTACGGCGGAATTGAGGACGTTGCTCAAACAATAGTAGATGAACTAAAGCCCTTTCATACTCAGCGGGTTATATGTTTTAATAGTCGCAGGTGCAATGAAAAAACTCAGGTGAATGGTGTGCTTGTTACAAGGGTGTTGTCTGTTGGTACGTTCGCCTCTCAGCCACTTTCTATCAACTACCGCAGGAAATTAAAACAGGTTATTGACGAGTTTAAGCCCGATTATATCCATTTGCATTTGCCTAATCCGTTGGTTTCGTTCTTTTTGTTGAGGACTGACTTGCACAATGCAAAACTGGTAATACACTGGCATTCAGATATTTTGGATCATAATCTGACTTATTTCGTTTATAAAAATACGGAAAGGAAAATTCTCGCAAAATCGGATAAAATTATTACAACAAGCGAAACTTATTGTCTTAGTTCCAAGCAGTTAAAGCCTTTTGCTTACAAAACTATGATTCTTCCGAATACAGTTAATGGTAGTAAATTTTTACTTCAAAACGAAGATAATCAGCAAATTACTGATATAAAAAAGAAATACGGAAATAAAAAAATACTTTTTTTTATAGGACGCCACGTACCGTACAAGGGCATTGATCTGCTGATAGATGCAGAGAAATACATTGATACTGACTGCGTTATAGTGATTGCAGGAAGCGGAATACTGACTTCGGCACTCAGAGCAAAAGCCAAAAACAGCAACAAAATTGCGTTTATAGGTAGAATTTCAGACGAGGTTCTGAAACTCCACCTTTATGCGTCTGACATCTTTGTATTCCCGTCATATACGCGCAGCGAGGCGTTTGGTGTGGCTCTTGCCGAGGCTTTGTATTGTGGATTGCCTGCCGTTTCATTCAATATTGAAGGTAGCGGAACAACTTGGGTAAATAAAGACAATTATTCGGGATATGTAGTTGATAATATGAATGTTAAGGCTTTTGCTCTGGCTGTTAACAAACTGCTCAAAGATGATGATTTAAGGCAAAAAATGGGCAAAAACGCAAAACTTTGGATTAGGGATAACTTTTTGCAAGATAGAATAGTACCGATTTTGGATAATATTTATAAGCCTGACAATCAGAATGTTGTTGCAGAAAATAAAATTAACATTTCAATAGTACTTTACAACAATTCGTTTGAAAAAGTCAGAGACTTGGTCAATTCACTGAAACAGAACAATAATGCCGGTACAATTTACCTTATAGACAACTCAAAAATGATGCAGCAGGAATTTATGCAACTGCCTGTATGTTATATTTTTAATGGTAAAAATATTGGCTATGGACGAGGGCACAACATCGCATTAAAACAAACCCTTTGTGCCGATAACGCTGCCTATCACCTTGTTATGAATGCAGATGTTAATTTTGACCCGTATATTTTGACCGAGATTGCTGATTATATGCAACAGCATCAAGATGTTGGGGTGCTTATGCCGAAAGTTTTCTATCCGAATGGCAATATTCAATACCTGTGCCGTCTGCTGCCTACTCCTATTGATTTGATAGTCCGCAGGTTTTTGCCAAAAGCAGTTATGAAAAAGCGTGTGGCACGTCTTGAACTGCGAAATACGGACTACAACAGAATTTTGAACATTCCGCATATTTCAGGCTGTTTTATGTTCCTGCGAACCAATATTTTATCGGAAGTGGGACTTTTTGACGAGCGTTATTTTCTATACCTTGAAGATGTAGATTTAACTCGCAGGATTCTGAAACAGGCAAAAACTATTTTTTACCCGCAAGTATCTATCATTCACGAACATAGACAAGGCTCGTATAGCAGTATGAAACTGCTTTTGGTGCATATTGTCAGTGCAATTCGGTACTTCAACAAATGGGGCTGGATCAACGATTCCGAACGTAATTGGATTAACAAACAGATTTTGAAGCAGTTACAAATTAAAAGTAACGAAAAATAATCATCGAATTTATTGTAAAAAACACCTATTTTTTAATGTTTTATGACTGATATTACGAATTTTTTCACACAAATTAGTTTTGCACAGATTTCGAGTGCATTTATCATTCTCTTTGCCATCATTGATATCATTGGTGCCATACCATTGATTTTGAGTATTAAATCTAAGGGAATAGATATAAATCCGATAAAAACGACCTGCATAGCGTTAGGATTGATGGTACTGTTTTTGTTTGCAGGCGAATTGGTTTTAAATATGTTTCACGTTGATATACAGTCATTTGCAGTAGCAGGTTCGTTTGTGCTTTTCATAATGGCACTAGAAATGATACTTGATATGGAAATTTTTAAAAACAAAGGTCCCAAAAACGTGCTGTCCATAGTACCTATTGCATTCCCACTAATAGCGGGTCCCGGCTCATTTACGGCACTTATATCGCTCAGAGCTGAATTTTTTATGATAAACATTCTTATAGCATTGATTGCCAATCTATTATTCGTATTTTTCGTATTAAAAACGACAGGCAAAATCGAAAAGGTACTTGGCAAGGGCGGAATTTATATTTTAAGAAAATTCTTTGGCATAATTCTGCTTGCAATTGCAGTAAAACTGTTTGCTACAAATCTTCAATATTTGTTTGGTTAATGTGTTTTTGTGTTTGATTTAAACGCGAAGACGGAAATTTGATGTTCATTTTCCAATTAAAAATATTACAGTTTTTTTGTGTAAATCAATTTTGTTTTTTTTCCAATTGCTTATGAATGAAGATTTTATAAACTCATTTGCGGTGGTTATTTCACAGGCAATGCAAAGTTTGGTTGTCGGCTTAAGGTTTTGGACTATATCCTCGAAGAGTTGATTGTTTCTATACGGTGTTTCTATGAAAATCTGCGTTTGATTTTCAGCAAGAAGCCTGCTTTCAAGTGTTTTAAGTCTTTGAATGCGTGGGTTTTTGTCTATTGGCAAGTAGCCGCTGAAAGCAAATCCCTGTCCATTAAATCCGCTTGCCATAAGCGAAAGCAGTATGCTTGAAGGACCAACCAGCGGAACAACAATTGTGCCCTTTTCCTGCGCCAAAGCCACCACCACAGCACCCGGGTCGGCAACACAAGGACAACCCGCTTCGGAAATTATACCCATATCATTGCTGTTCAAAAGTTTGACAAAGGAACTAATTGTCTGTAAATCCGTATGTTGATTGAGTTCAAAAAAAGTCAGTTCGTCAATATTTATTTCCTTATCAATGCTTTTGAGGAATCGCCGGGCAGAACGGAGATTTTCTACAATAAAGTATTTTAACTTCTTGATAATATCAAAGTTACCTGTGGGCAAAACATTTTCTAATCGGCTGTCGCCAAGAGTAGTAGGGATAAGAAATAACATTTTAGTTATGAATATTTGAATAAAAAACTGATTACTTACAACTGCACTTCGTCAATCAAATCGAACAACTCCTTCACCGTTTGAGCTCTTAGCATCGCTATTCGTGTTGGTTTAAAGTTTGGGATACCCTTAAAAAGCGGTGTTGCCGCAATGTGTCTGCGAAAATGCACGATACCTTTTCGTTCATCATTCAAACGTTCTATACTTTTTAATATCAGGGTTTTAAGTATCTCTTTTTTCTCTGAATTTGTTGGATTTTTAAAATTGTTTTTATTATCAAGGAAATTTTTTATTTCGGCAAAAATCCAGGGGCAACCGATAGAGGCACGTCCAACCATCAGAGCGTCAATACCATAAATGTCGAAAGCGTTTCTGGCACTGTCAGCAGAAGCAATGTCGCCGTTGCCGATAATTGGAATTTTGATTTGGGGGTTGTTCTTGACTTCTCCAATCAGTGTCCAATCGGCTGTGCCTAAGTACATTTGCGAACGTGTTCTGCCGTGAATTGTCAATGCCTCAATACCGCAATCCTGCAACTGTAAGGCTAAGTCAGTGATTATCTTTGAATTTTCATCCCATCCAAGTCGCGTTTTAACAGTTACAGGCAGTTTCACCGCTTTCACAACGTTTTCGGTTATTTCAAGCATCTTGGGAATATCTCTTAACAAGCCTGCTCCAGCTCCCTTCGACGCGATTTTTTTGACAGGACAGCCGTAATTTATGTCCAAAATATCGGGTTGGCTTTGCTCAGCAATTTTTGCTGCTTCAGCCATGGAATTAACGTCTTTGCCGTAGATTTGTACAGCAACAGGGCGTTCTTGCGATAAAATAACAAGTTTTTGCTCGGTACGGCTTACATTGCGGATAAGAGCATCTGCCGACACAAATTCCGTATAGACCAAATCCGCTCCGAACTCCTTGCATGCCAAACGGAACGATGAATCGGTTACATCTTCCATAGGTGCCAAAAAAACAGGGAAATCGCCAAAATCAATATCTCGGATCTTCATTATGCGTTTAACTCCCCATTCATAATTGTATCAATGTAGTCAAGAATTTCTTCTTTCCCCTGCTTCTTTTCGCTTGAAGTTATAAAAATCGGCGGGAGTTCTTCCCACGTTTCGAGCAAGGTCTGACGGTATTTTTCAATGTTTGTGGTGAGTTTTTTCTGTGACTGTTTGTCGCCCTTGGTAAAGACAATCGAAAACGGTGCGGAATTTTTGCCTAACCAATTTATAAAATCCAAGTCAATTTTTTGAGGTTCTAAACGGCTGTCTATCAGTACAAAAAGGTTTGTCAATTGTGAGCGGAACAGAACATAGTTTTCAATAATTTTTCTAAGTTTTTCTCGCTGCATCTTACTGACTTTGGCATAACCATAACCAGGCAAATCTACTATGTAAAGTTTTTCATTAACTAAAAAATGATTGATTAACAAAGTCTTACCAGGTGTTGAAGAAGTTTTTGCCAAATCTTTTTTGCCCACAAGATAATTTATCAAAGAGGATTTGCCCACATTCGACCGTCCCACAAAGGCAAACTCTGCAAAATCATCCTCAGGACAACGGCGAAAGTCCGTATTTGAAACTACAAAAATTGCTGAATTGATTGTCATATAGTTGGTTAAAAAACACAAATTATTTTACAAAGGTACAAAATTATTTTCAGAAACCTTGCAATCGCATTTTTGAGGGATGAATCTTTTTTTGAAGTGCTAAGTGCTGTTCAAAATAATGAACAATGGGTAGTGTTCTCTATT
Organism: Prevotellaceae bacterium; assembly: GCA_031290375.1. Classification (GTDB taxonomy): domain Bacteria; phylum Bacteroidota; class Bacteroidia; order Bacteroidales; family Paludibacteraceae; genus F0058. Next base: position 6,828 of record JAITNR010000033.1, read on the forward strand.
CATTATTAATGTCAATCACGAGTTGAAAAGTGTTTATTTAGCCCGATAGGGCGTTATGTGAATAACCGCAGGTGAAACCTGTGGATTGAGTAATTGAATAACTGAATAATTGAATAATTGATTGCGTTAGTCGTATTGTATTGTATTTTCAATTATTCAGTTATTCAGTTACTTTATTTAGCCCGTATGGGTTGAGGTATTGGTAGCCTTCGACCGTAAGTGAAACTTACGGTTATTAACATTTTGTCCTATGGACATAAATGCAATTATCATGCAAAGTCAGCATTTTTTTCATTTTTCATTACCAATCCTTCGCTCTCAATTTAACCAAAAAAAAACCGCCCCTATTCCCAGAGCGGTTTTTTCATTAGTTTTAGAGTCAGGAAATTATCTTAAATCCTGGCTCTAATATTGCTGTTTACTTCTTCACTATCAACTTCTCCA
>JAITNR010000076.1 GCA_031290375.1 Prevotellaceae bacterium
CCGCTATTTTCTATACACTCGATAATACTCCGCCTTCCGCCACAAATGGCTTGGCATACAGCCAACCGATTGTTATTACGGAGAGTGTGGTTATTCGGGCGATTGCGGTAAAAGAGGGTTTGGTGAACAGTGAAATCGCCGTTTTCCAATATACCGTACAGACAGGTACCGGAATCGATTTGGCTGAAAACCGGACGATTACCGTCTATGCCTATAATGGGAAACTTTTCATCAAAGGACTTGAAGCCAAGGAACAATACACCATTTATTCCGTTTTGGGGAATGTAATTGCACAAGGAACGGCTGTTAATGCCAATGTGCAAGAGATTACCCTACCGTACAAAGGCGTGTTTATTGTTTCGACACTCAATACGAAGACGAAGGTTTTGGTTAAGTAGTTGCATTCTCATTGCAACTGAAAAGAAACGAAGCAGAAAGCAATCCGGAAACTCCCCTCTTTCGTTAAGAGAGGTAGGGGGAGGCCCGGATTGCTTCACTCTTCGGTTTTGTAATAACAACTTTAGAAAAAATAGAACTATTATCAATCGCTCATTGGAGAACTGATGGGCAAACCATTCAAATTAATTAAATATTTCAAAATGAAAACAAATTGGAAAGTTATCAAAAATTTTAGTTTAATTGCTTTAATAGCAATTGTATTTGCGTCTTGTTCAGAAGACATGACCCTCAAACAAGAGACTTACGATGATGCTTTGGCTTTGCCTAATCCAACATTGGATTTTACAAACATCAACATTCCCAATCCGACATTTAGTACGGAAGCCGACAATGTTATTCGTATGGATTTGGCAGGGATACTGAATCCCATTACAAAAGAATGGCTTGAACTTGTCAGCTCAAACGCTCTGAGAGCAGGTAGTTCAGCAATAGCTACGGTATATGTGGAAGTTGATGGAACGCCCAAATATATTCTTGTTTCGCTTCCCGACCCAACAGATGCAAACAAATTAGTAGATTATGTTTTTCTTGTTGATAATTCAGGCAGCATGTCTGAAGAAGCGAATGCTGTTGCCGACGAGATTGTAGCATACGCCAAATATCTTGCAGAGCAGGGATTGGATATTCGATTTGGCTGTGTGGGTTACGAAAGCGGAGTGGACGGTGCACTTAACTTTACTGATTCCACAGGTATCAACGATTATCTTAACAAACGAACCACCGTCGCTCTAAATCGCACCAGAGGTTTTAGCGGTGCAGATGCGACATCTTTGCAAACCGCAGCAGGTAATTATCAGCACGGGAGAGATGAATGTGGTTCTGAAGCATTTCGTTATGCGGACGAAAATTTCTCTTTTCGCAACAATTCTTCCGTTTATTACCTCAATCTGACTGACGAGCCAAATCAACCGAACGGCTTGGCCGAATGGGGTGTAGAATGGACGAAAGACCCGTCGAAGTGGAGACAGCAAAGAGGTACTATACATACAGTATTCAGTCAAGATACAACGTATTATACAGGATATTGGAATTCGTATAACGAAAGACCATGGTTAATGTCGGAATATACCGGTGGCACAACACTTTTTGTTAACTCGGCTTTTACAGAAATAAGATCAGGAGCCGCCGCCCCGTCTGCTTCAATGAGAGCCACTTATAATGAGCATATATCATTGACGGTACTTCCTGTAACAGGCGCAATAGTTAATTCTACCATTATTCGTTTCAAAAACACCTCTACAGTTCCCGACGGCGAACATGAAGTAAAGATTACGATTCAAACTACCGACAAATTGGTACAGGGCGAGAAGGTCTTCACAAATGTTACATTTCAGGAGTAGGAGCAATAAACCATTCAAATTAATTAAATATTTCAAAATGAAAACAAATTGGAAAGTTATCTCAGTACTGGCAGTTGTATTAATGGCTGCATTTTTCGCAGGATGCGACAAAAATGACGAAGTAAAACTACTTCTCGAAGATGAATATTTCTCTGTCCAAGACGGTACCTTACACAGTGGAACAGTACCTGCAAATACAAGCGGTGAAACTGTGGGTGATATAACAATAAACCGCAATGCATTGGCCGGCGGCTCATCATATGTATCAATCAATTCCGAAAAACAAATTTCGGAAGTGTATTTCGGAGTAACCGGAGTTGACGGTTATTTTAGTGTTCCCATATTGGCAACAAACAATAGCCCTTCATTGAGAACGGCAGCAAGCGATGCTATTTTGAATACATTTATTTTGCTGTTTAGCCAAAAACTGAACGGCTCGTTCGAAATACAAATCAGTGCGCGTTTAAGCGATGGAACCATCACAGCCGTTTACAAAGCACAAATTAATCATATAGAAGCAGGTACAGGCGGTTTGCAAATTAGTCTGTCGTTCAACAACGAAAAAGACGTTGACTTGTATGTAGTACAACCCGATGGACGTGTTATTTATTATGGTGACTCAGGCGAAAATGCAGACGACTCCGATACAGGCGACCAGATTGTAGTTTGGGGGCTTGATATTGACTCCAACGCAGAATGCTACATTGATGGTATCAACAACGAAAATATTTTTTATCCACGCGACTATATCCAAACAGGTAAATACGAAGTGTGGGTTAATATGTACAAAAATTGCGACCAGAGTATTGCAACCAATTGGGTGATAACTGCCACTAAAGAAGGCAGTCTTGTAACACCTTCTTACGGTCAAAATCCCGCAACAGGCGTATTTCCTGTCGGCACGCCAAGTAACGGAATTGGTTCAGACTTAAACGAAAAAGCCATAAAAGTAATGGAATTTACTATGCAAGGCACAGCCTCTTCCACGGCAACAACTAATTCCAGCAACTCGTCGATTAGCGAATTGGCAAAAATAAAACTGAAAAATGCAGGCGTAAATTTCTAAACTTTGTCCGTAGGATTTTCATATCAATAGAAAAATGTTTGACATCTTCACCCAAAACCTCGTAGAGGTTTCACATTATTATATCGGTCATTTGTGAATCCCTTACAGGGATTTATGGTTGTATTGCCATTCTTTTCTATTGATATGAATAACCCTACGGGCAAATTGCCGTTTTTATCATTGCGTAGGAATGCAGGGAGCCTACCGGTTTATTGCATTCTACCGAGCGATAAGTACAAAGCCTTCGCCGGCATTTTCTGGAACCCAGAAAGTCACACAAAGCCTTCACTGATGTTTTCTGGAACTAACTTGTCTTTTTTGGTGGTGTACCTAATGAACAAAAAAATGTGAATTTTGCAGGTTTTGCCCGAAAGGGCAGTATTTTCATAACCGCAGGTAAGGCGTAAGCCGCAACCTGCGGTAACAGGTACTCTCCACACCACTGCCCGAAAGTTCCGCAAGTCGAAGACATGCGGTTATGAAAATTCTGCCTTTCAGGCAAAATAGCACCGCAAAAAAAGAGAGAGACAACTTCCCCAAAAGAAAAAGCGTGTAAACCGGTAATAAAAAAAGTTCCCTTATTGAATAATTCTTCAATTTCGATAAAAAAACCCCCTAAAAGGGGGGGATAAATAACCATTCTTTGTTCGTACTTTTGCAGCGGGGGTACTCAAAAAAAGTAAACAATCAGATTTTATTCAATATAATTTAAAAACAAAAAAAGATTACAGTCATGAAAAAAGTAAGTATTATTTTAGCATGTATGCTTTGCGGCTGGATAAATTTACAGGCGCAGCAGAAGTTTAATGTACAGAACGGAACAAAAACAGCGTTCTACAACGATTTGGAAACAGCCGTACAGGAAGCTGTCTCGGGTGACACGATTTATTTGCCGGGATGGAGGGTTGACATAGAAAACAGTCCCCTCGTTATCGACAAAAAATTGGCATTGATTGGCGCCGGATGGGATGTAGATTCTATCGGTGGATTGAGAACAACGGAAATATACATAAAAGACACGAATACTCGTGCCGCCATCAACTTCAGAAATGGTTCTGACGACAGTTTTTTAACCGGATGTTATCTAGGGGGTATTGCGTTTGGCGCTGGCGCCGATCAGGATATTGCCAATGTTACCATCAAAAGAAATTACATAGAAGGTGCATCCATCACCTTGGGAACAGGAAGCGGCACCAATACTACAAGAAGTATATTTATACTTGAAAATTTTATCCGGACTGGAATTATGGGGCGTGGCGCCAGCGATTGTTGGATCAATAATAATTTAATCCAAAGTTATATAAGTGAATTAAATAATTCACATATATATAATAATGTGCTTGCTTCTATAGCCAGTAATAGTATATCTGGAAATGCTTGTATTTATGAAAATAATTATATAAGTACCTCCAACCAACCCAGTGGAACGTATTGCACATATAACAATAATGCTTTTTCTGGAAGTGTTAGTTTCCCTTCCGGCACCAACAACGGCGCCAATAATTTACTGAATCAAAGTGGAGCAGCAACTTTTGAAGTTAACAGTTTTGCCCATCCTAAATACCTGTATATCATAGACAGCAGTCCTTGCAAAAATGCAGGTGCAGACGGCACGGATATCGGCATGTATGGCGGAAGTGATCCTTACAAAGCAGGTGCAGTACCCTTCCATCCGCATATCGACAAATTGGTTATCTCATCACAAACGGATAAGGACGGGAATCTGAAAGTGGACATACAAACATCATCACAAACCAAGTAAAAAAG
>JAITNR010000110.1 GCA_031290375.1 Prevotellaceae bacterium
AAGGCTAAAAGATAAGGAGTCCATTATCCACAGTTTTATCACCCAGAGCAAGTCCAATCCGAATATCTCCAAACCGGTAGCGCATATCTCTTTGGACTTTTCGGTTCAGGATAAGGACAGGCTTACAGATAAGGTCATGGCAGGCATAGCAATGGAGTATATGCAGAAGATGGGATACAGGAACACCCAATACATCATTGCCCGTCATCATGATACCGACCACCCGCATATCCACATCGTGATAAACCGGATTGACAACGACGGTAAACGCATCTCCGATAAGAACGAGAAGTTCAAGAGTACAAAAATCTGTATGGAACTGACCAAGAAATACGGATTATACATTGCTTCCGGCAAAGAAAACGTAAAACGGGAACGGTTGAAAGAGCCGGATAAAACGAAATACGAGATTTACGATGCTCTCAAAGCAACCGTTCCCAAATGCAGAAATTGGAAGGAACTGACAGCCATGTTACAAAAACAGGGCATTACGACCGATTTCCGCTACAATGGGGATACGGACAAGGTACAGGGTATCCGGTTTAAGAAAGGCGATTATACGTTCAACGGCTCACAGATAGACCGTTCATGTAGTTACAGCAAGATTGACTTTCAGTTGCAACAGAACAACAGGGCACAGGAAGTGAATATCACCCCATCTCATCAGGATTATTCACAAAATCAATCTTCGGCATTGGAAGCGGTTGGTTCGGTTTTGGGTGGCTTCTTCGATATTCAACCGTCAGGTTCAGACTACGATCCAGACCAAACGGAATATCTGCGGCTGCAACGAAAGAAGAAAAAGAAAAGAGGTTTTAAAGTATAAACAATTAAAAACTAAAGTAAATTGATACGACAGCAATCAATACCATGACGGAACGGTTTGAAACAGCCATAGCCGAAGTCCGAAAGCCTGTCAAGGTAGAGCATCGGCATACGATTGATATTGGTTCGAGTAAGGTTTTTCTTTCATTGGTTGCTATGATAGTAACGATATTGGGTTTGTCTTATGCTGTTGGAGAGCAAAGACGAACTATTAGTCAATATCAGGATAATGACTTGAAATATAGGTATATCAAGATGCAAGGGCAAACGAATGAAGAAAATATTTACAGATTGAAAAACAAGTTTGAGTATCGGGATAGTGTTGCTGTCATCCGCAAGCAAGTTGAGGCATACGAGAATTTGGTTAAGGAACAAGCGGAGAGGGAGAAACGAGTAAGGCTAAATGCTGATGAAGTAGATAAGTTGCAAAAACAGAAGGAAGTGATAAAACAACAGGATAGAAGTAAATTAGTACAATAAGAAGTCTATACATCAATACTTCACTGAATCAGTACTACAATTATTTTTGATGTACTCCCCAAAATATTTTTCAAAAAAAGAGTTTTTACTGGTATAAACTTAAGATAAAGTAGTATCTTTGCGGACTGATATAAGAATAATTTGAGTTAAAAATATGAATGTGATTATTGGAAAAGCATTTGCTAATCAAAATTTGGCGCTGAAAAACCTTGGTGAAAAATTCAGCAGATTTAATGAGTATGTATATGACAAGAATATACTCGAAGTAAAAATGTTTCAAACTTATCATAATTATAATCCATGAAAATATCCATTTTACATATATCAGATTTACATAAAGAATCAACAGACAATTATGACAATCTTCTACAATCGATGAAAGACGATTGCGAGAAATACACTGCTCAAGGACTTAAGAAACCCGAAATAATTGTTGTTACTGGAGATTTAATTAAGGGTGGCACACAAACTGAAATCAAAACACAATATTCAGAGGTTGCAGGTTTTTTAAATAACCTTGTAAGGTTCTTTTTATCGGGAGATAAAACAAGAATCATTATTGTTCCCGGAAATCACGATATAGATTGTAACGTGTCGAAAGCATCAATGCAACAAGAACTTGCCGCTAATAATAAAGAGAATTTTGGCAAACTTCACATGAAAGATTCTAAAATACGATGGTCATGGAAAGAGTTTTGTTTTTATAAAATTGAGGATGATAGCAAATATTGCGATAAATTTTTATTGTTTGCTGAATTTTATAATGCTTTTTATGGACGTACATATTCAACAAATCCACATGAGCAATTTCATGTACATGATATTTATCAATGTGGAGTTACATTTATTGCGTTTAATAGTTGTTATAATAATGACCATCTGAATTTTTCAGGAATTATTAAACCCGACTGTATATCAAAAGTATCAGAGGATTTGAAAAAATTTCACAATCTTGGACGTATTTTAATTGCTGTATGGCATCATAATACCACAGGACTTCCGTATGAAGATAATTATATGGACAAAAGAATTCTTAGAAGCATGATTGACAAGCATATACAGATTGGTTTGCATGGTCACCATCATAAGTGTCAAGTTACATTTGAATACAAAAATGTATTTGAGGATGATAAAATGTTAATTATCAGTTCTGGTACTTTATATGGCAATCGAACTTCGCTACCAAGCGGAACAAAACGGCAGTACAATATCATAGAAATTAAAAACGAAGATGATAAAGCCAAAATAACAATCCATTCAAGAGAGGATAAATCGCAAAATGAATTTGATATTCCTTCTTGGGGAGATGGGAGGATTGACGATAGTTCAAATTCTTCGTGGGCAACAGAAATAAAATTACCATCACAGCCTCCAATTGAAATGATATTAAATTCAATAATGGAAGAAACCGAACAAAGTGCAGATTTTAATTTGGGTATATCAAAGCTCTTAAAATTAGACACAACAGATTTGTTGGTAAGGAAATGTTTACTTGATTATTTAGAGCGAGAAAATAATTATATCCTAATTTTTGAACATTTCAATAATCCACAAAACAATGAAGAGGCAATGTCACTATTAAATGCCGTAATAGAATTGAATGATTCCGCAAAAATGAAAGAAGTTTCAGAAATTCCATTTATTATAGAAAATCAAGATGCTTCAATAAAACAAATAGTTCAACATTTAAGGAAATAAGAATAATGGAAGAAAAAATAATATTCCAAATAGAAACAGAGAAAGTATTAAAACTTTTATCAAGTGAAATTTATGATTCTCCATACGCATTACTTAGAGAAAATGTCCAAAATGCGTATGATGCTATTCTTATGCGTCAGCAGAAAGAATCAGAATTTAGTCCTAAAATTGAAATTACATTAACAGGACAAAATGTTTCTATTTCAGATAATGGCATAGGAATGTCCAAAGAAGTGGTAAAAAATAATTATTGGAAAGCAGGTTCAAGCGGAAAAAATAACGAAGAAGCAAAAAAAGCTGGTGTAGTTGGCACTTTTGGTATTGGCGCAATGGCTAATTTTGGAATATGCAAACACTTAAAAATAGAAACGCACTATTGGGGAGAAAATAAAACAATAATTTCTGAAGCCGATAAAGCAACTTTGTCAGTAACAGAAGAATGTATTTCAGTTAATGAACAAGAAGAACAAAGAGAATCAGGAACAACTGTATTTGCAACTTTAGATAATAACTGTCTGTTGAATGTTCCATCTGCCATTCAATATTTGCAACCTTATGTTCAATATTTAAGCATACCTGTTTATTTTAACGGAAATATAATCAGTCAAAAACCATATTCTAAAATAGAACAGAATGCGAATAATATAATATACGCAACAAAAGATGTAGTAGGCAATGGTGTATCGTTCATTCTTAACTTGCAAATTCAGAAATATTCAAATGGATTAGTAAGCCTTTATATTAAAGATATATCCAATGGAGTAAATATCATAAAAGGAGATATTTATTTGGAACAAGGGAAAAATGTCATTTATGGTCTGAGAAATAACTTTGGACTTGCAGCGATACCCATTAGTTCTATTTTTAACTTTGGTGGAATAGTTAATCTTTCTATTTTACACCCAACAGCAGGGAGAGAAGCATTGAGTAGAGAAAGCATTGAATTTGTGTCTAATATAGTAAATCTTATTGAAAAAAACGTTGCAGAAGAATTGGCAAAAAACGAAATAGCAGATTCCAATAGAAATTTTTTATCATATATTCAAGGTAAAGAGCGATATGATTTGACGGAGAAAATAAAAATACAAATGCGTCCGGAAAATTCCCCAATAACGTTTGACCGTGTCAGCCTCAGAATTAATGATAAAGATGTCTATTACTACACAGGGATTGATAGCCAAATAATAGAACAATATGCTAATGAGAATACTTCATTATTAATATTAAGCCAAGAAAATCCAAGACGAACCATACAGCAAAAAGTTTTATTAAGAAAACAAATACGACAAATTCCTGATAGCCCAAGTATTTTAAAGGAATACTCCAATAGTGAGATAAATCAAGCCCAATTTGCATTAACTCTGCGCATAATGTCAACTTTAAAAGATGACTATTTAATAGGAGAATCAAAAGTTATTTTTGCTGATATAAGCCACCAAGTACCTAATATAGTTAAACAGATTAACAATGTAGTAACCATATATCTTTCTAAATCTTCAGGCAATATTTTGCAGGTATTAAAAATATACAAAGATGATTCAAGGCTTTTTGATGGTTTTGTGAAAGATTTTATTAGGAATCACTTATATCACAAATTAGCATCGTTTGTGCCTTCTTCTACTAGACAAGGAGCCGATGCTTTATATCGTATTTTACAGAAAAACAAAGAACTATTCACCATTGAATACGATGAAATGGGTGATATAGAAGCATTAATGAAAGAATATGTTGAAGGAAAAAAAGACATCAAAGAAATACTTAAAGCTTCATCGTATTATCAAAATTCTCAAAAACAAACTGTTGATAGAAATCAAGTAGGAACTGTAGAGCAAGAATTGTCTAATGTGATTCAATCTTTACCCAAAGATGAAACTATAGTCGTTGATGATAGTATTGCAGCTCCACCTATAAAAATTAATTCTGATACAACAAAGAAAATTCTAAAAACGGATACACAGTATCAACAATTAAATAATAATACTTTTTTCTTAGCGTTGTCAGATAAAATCTTTGAAAGACAGTTAGACTTCTTTTTAGAACCACATACAACAAAAATAATTTGGGGTATGCACAAAATTGTATATATATTTACTCATGCTTCAACTCACATTACGTTGTATTATGATATTGAATTAAAAAATAAATTGCAAGATATTCAAACAGGAGGCAAGGCTATTCCTACAACTACTATCATTTCAAAAAACAGATTATTTGTCCCAATTATTCCAGAATTAATTTCTTATTTTAATATTCACGAACAATTGTCATTCTTTGTTAGATATGACTTAATTACGGATATTGATAATAAACAATCACTATAATTATTTATGTCAAAAAACAACAACACCAACGAAAGAGTAAAATCCTTGGAATCGTGGATTTGGGATGCAGCTTGCAGTATTCGCGGAGCAGCGGATGCGGCTAAATACAAGGACTATATCCTTCCGCTTATTTTTGTCAAGCGACTGTGCGATGTGTTTGATGATGAAATCAATCGCATTGCCGAAAAAGTTAAAACAAGGACAAAAGCCTTGCAGTTGGTAGAAAAGGATAAATCGCTTGTTCGCTTTTATTTGCCGCTTAAACCCAAAGACCCCGAAAACGAGGCTACGTGGGATGTTATCCGTACGTTGAGTGATAAAATAGGCGAAACACTAACCAATCATTTGCGTGCGATTGCCAAGGTGAATGTGAGTTTGCAAGGGATTATCGACCGTATTGATTTTAATGCTACCACGCATGGACAGCGAGATATTGACGACGACCGATTGAGCAAACTGATAGAAAAAGTTGCCGAAAAACGTTTGGGTTTGAACGATGTGGAAGCGGATATTATCGGCAGGAGTTACGAATACTTGATACGCAAATTTGCCGAAGGGAGCGGGCAAAGCGCAGGCGAGTTTTACACGCCCGCCGAAGTAGGTATGATAATGGCGAAAATTATAAATCCGGAGCCGGGTATGGAAATCTACGACCCTACTTGTGGCAGCGGTGGTTTGCTGATTAAATGTGAATTGGCGCTCGAAGAAAAGATGCGTTTGAAAAGCAAAGACAAATATGCTCCTCTCAAACTTTATGGACAGGAATTTATCCCCTCGACATGGGCTATGAGCAAAATGAATATGGTTATTCATGATATGGAGGGTGAAATTGAAATCGGCGATACGTTGCGAAATCCAAAATTCAGAATGGCAAGCCGGTTAAAGACATTCGACCGCGTGATAGCCAATCCGATGTGGAATCAGGGGCGGGACAGTTTGCCCTATATCGACGATGATTTTTTCATTGACGATGAAATGGCGCGTTTCCCTGCCGGAAGTTGTGGCGGCAAGATAGATTGGGGTTGGGTACAACATATTTACAGCAGTCTGAATGACACAGGACGTGCCGCCGTGGTGTTAGATACCGGTGCGGCAAGTCGAGGCAGCGGGAATCAAAGCGGCAACAAAGAAAAAGATTGCCGTCGGTGGTTTATCGACAACGATTGGATTGAGGGAGTGATATACTTGCCCGAAAACCTGTTTTACAATACTTCAGCGCCGGGAATCATCATTTTCCTTAACAGAGCGAAACAGCATAAAAATAAAATCTTTTTGCTTCATGCAGGTAAGGAATTTGAAAAGGGTGACCCTAAAAACTATATTCCTGATACAGGCGTCGAGCGTATTACGGACTGTTACAATGCGTTTCGCGATGAAGAAAAATTTGCACGTTTGGTGAGTCGTGATGAAATCATTAAGAACGACTACAACATTTCGCCCAGCCGTTATATCCAGATTACCGATGCCGAAGTTTATCGCCCAATCGCCGAGATTGTGGAAGAACTGAATGTTTTGGAAACCGAAGCGGCAGACATTGATATTGAGTTGAAAACCGTTTTTGAAAAATTGGGGATATGATGGAAGGATTTCAGAAAACAGAAATAGGTTATTTTCCTGATAATTGGAAGATTGGTAGGATTGAAGACTATTTTGAAATTCAACAAGGCAAATCTGTGTCCAAAGCAAATCGGATTGGAAATAACCAAAAACCGTTTTTAAGAACTTCAAATTTACTTTGGGGAAAAGTAATTCTTGACGAGTTAGATTTTTTGCATTTTTCTGATGAAGAAGAAATAAGATATCAACTCCATTACAACGACTTACTTGTTTGCGAAGGTGGCGATATTGGCAGAACTGCTATTTGGAAAAGTGAATTGGTAGGATGTTATTATCAAAATCATTTACATAGATTGAGGTCAACAAATTCTAATATAATTCCTGAATTTGTATTATTCTGGATGCAATATGCTTTTCTCTATGCTAAACTTTATTATGGTAGGGCAAATATTACAACTATTCCAAATTTGTCAAAATCACGACTATCTGAATTTGAAATACCTGTTCCCCCTCTCTCCGAACAGCGCAAAATAGCCTACCTACTAAGCACCGTACAAAAAGCCATTGAGCAGCAGGACAAACTTATCCGCACTACCACCGAACTCAAAAAAGCCCTGATGCAAAAACTCTTTACCGAAGGTATCTATGGTGAAAAACAAAAACAAACCGAAATCGGGCTGGTGCCGGAAAGTTGGGACGTGGTGGAATTGGGTGAAGTTTGCGAAAAACCACAATATGGTTTTACAGATAGCGCTTCAAAAGAAGGAAATGTAAAGTTTTTAAGAATTACTGACATTACTGAATTTGGCGTAATTTGGGAAGATGTACCATTTTGTAATTGCCCTGATTATAAAAAGTATGAATTAAAAAATGGGGATATTGTATTTGCACGTATCGGAGCAACAACAGGTAAAAGTTATTTAATCAATAATCCGCCTAAAAGTATTTATGCTTCATATTTAATACGAGTTAGATGCGAAAATAAAATCTTGCCAAATTTTTTAATTTACTATTTTGAAACTGAACGATATTGGCGTCAAATTGATTCTACAAAAGGAAATAATCTTAAAGGAGGTGTAAATAGTTCAATATTGAGTAAACTATTAACACCAAAACCCACCTTAATTGAACAAAAAAAAATCACAGAAATATTATATCCTTTCGATAAGAAAATGCAGTTTTGTTTGAAGAAAAAACAAATTCTTACTTCCTTGTTCAAAACCCTTTTACACGAACTAATGACAGGACAAAGGCGGATAAACGATATTGAGTTTGGCGAGGGAAGCAGTTCGGATTTGTTTTTTTGCAATAGCGACGGATTTTTGGGTACAGATTTTTGCAATAACGACCGGTTTTTGGATACAGATTTTTGCAGACATAAAAAATAACGGTATCTTTACGGCTGAATTATAATATATTAAGAAAATGGGGAACGGAAAATATTTTTACAGGACTATCGACGACGAATTGCTTGCATGGAGCAGCGATAAAAACCGTCGTGTACTACTGTTGCGAGGCGCAAGGCAAGTAGGCAAATCGTCTGCGGTCAGGAATTTGGCAAAGCATTTCAAATATTTTGTAGAAATTAATTTTGAGGATGTTTCCAAACAGATTAAAAATCTGTTCGTTCCGGGTGTTTCTCCGCAAGAAATTTGTCAGAAACTGTCGGTTCTGAAACAGACGCCGATTATTCCGGGCGAAACACTGTTGTTTCTGGACGAAATTCAAGCGTGCATTCCGGCAATTTCCAAGTTGAGGTTTTTTTACGAACAATATCATGAACTTCATATTGTTGCCGCCGGTTCTCTGCTCGAATTTGCATTGGAAGAATTACCCTCTTTCGGTGTCGGACGTATCAGTTCATTTTTTATGTATCCATTTTCGTTTAGCGAGTTTTTGATAGCGCAGGATAAAAATACATGGGTCGATGAATATTCAAAAGCCACGCCGGACAATCCTCTTTTTGAAGCGCTACACGAGCAGTTATTGAAACAGTTACAGATATTTATGTCTATTGGAGGTATGCCTGCCGTGATTGCCGAATACATAGAAAATCAAGATTTATTGCGCTGCCAGGATTTGTTAAATGATATTTTGGCTTCGTTTCGCAGCGATTTTGCAAAATACCGTGAACGTGTTCCTGCAAGCCGTATCAACGAAGTTTTTGAATCGGTGGCAAAACAGGCGGAAGGAAAATTCGTTTACGAAAAGGCTGGCGTTCAACTATCGAACCGACAGGTGAAAGATGCTCTGGAACTGCTCATTATGGCAGGATTGGTGTATCCCGTAACGCATACGGCGGCAAACGGAATACCGCTTGGCGCCGAGGCTAATCATAAATTCGAGCGAATGTTTATGTTCGATACAGGACTGTTTCAACATGTTTTGGGGCTCAATATCGGAGAATTGCTGCTTGCCGACAATTTCAAGACAGTCAACAGGGGAGCGCTGGCGGAAATTTTTATCGGCTTGGAACTCATCAAAGCATCATCTTGTCGCAATCCACATTCACTTTATTACTGGCAGCGCGAAAAAAGTCAGGGCAGTGCGCAAATTGACTTTCTTGTCCAAAAGCACGACAGGATAATACCGCTTGAAGTAAAATCCGGAACTCAAGGTGCGATGCAAAGTTTGCGGTGGTTCATGCAGGAAAAAAAGATTGAAATGGGCGTCCGTACTTCACTCGAAAATTTTGCCCGCTACGATAATATTGAAGTATATCCGCTCTATGCCATTTCAAATTTGCTCAAAAACAATTATCACAACAATCGGACAAATAACATATCAAACAATGCCAATCCCTACCGAACATAAAAGTGTACAAGCCCGCATCCTGAAATATGCAGAAGAAATCGGCTGGCATTTTGTCCCGCAAAGCGAGGCAGAAAACCGCCGCAATTTTGATGCTTCGGCTACTTCGCCACGAGAAAGGGCAAAAACGGCAAGTCGATTTTTTACCGATACGTTGTTTGAAAAGGTGCGGCTGTTCAATCCCGCTTTCAAAGAAAACAAAGACGAATTATTACGTTTGCTCGACATGCCTTTGTCCACAATTTATGGCAACCGGGACTTTTTGAACTATCTAAAAGGAGAAAAGACATTTTTCAGTCGGGAGCAAAATCGCGAATTAAATCTGATGCTGATTGATTTTGAGCGACCCGAAAACAATGTGTTTGAAGTAACGGAAGAATATTACCTGTTTAACGGACAATATGCCAATCGCGAAGATGTGGTGTTTCTCATTAATGGCATTCCGGTTATGGTCATTGAATGTAAAAACGCCACGAAAGACGAAGCTATCGCCATTGGCGTTGACCAACTGAGGCGTTATCACCGCGAAACGCCCGAAATGATGACGCCGCAACAACTTTTTACAGCAACCGAAAGTATCGGTTTTTCCTACGGCGTAACGTGGAATATGATTCGCCGCAATATCTTCAACTGGAAACACGATGAAATCGGTAACCTCGAAGCCAAAGTTAAATCATTCTGCAACCGGCAACATATCCTTAATTTGTTGAAAAAATTTATCCTCTTTGCCGAGAAAGATGAGGAACTCAACAAGTTTATTCTGCGTCAGCACCAGAAAACAGCAGTAGATAAAGTTGTGGAACGCGCTTTAAATCCTTCCAAAACGCGCGGTCTGGTATGGCATACGCAAGGCAGCGGTAAAACTTACACGATGATAAAAACGGCAGAATTGCTTTTCAAAGCGCCCGAAACCGAAAAACCAACTATTCTTTTGTTGATTGACCGCAACGAATTGGAAGACCAAATGCAGAGAAACCTTGTTTCGATAGGTATAAACAATGTTACACAAGCCGAAAGTATTCACGATTTGCAAGGCCTTTTGAAAAGCGATTATCGTGGCATTATCGTCAGTATGGTACATAAATTCAGGGATATGCCTGCTGATGTTAATTTACGGAAAAACATTTATGTCTTGATTGACGAAGCCCACCGCACCACAGGAGGCGACTTGGGCAACTTCTTGATGGCAGCCGTTCCCAACGCCACATTCATTGGTTTCACAGGAACGCCCATTGACAAAACTGTTTACGGACGTGGAACATTCAAGACATTCGGCATTGACGACGAAAAAGGCTATTTGCACAAATATTCGATTGCTGAAAGTATTGAAGACGGAACCACTTTGCCGCTTTTCTATGGCATGGCTCCCAATGAATTACTTGTACCGAAAGACATTTTGGAAAAGGAATTTTTGAATTTGGCGGATGCTTACGGCGTGAACGACATTGAAGAACTAAACAAGATTTTGGAACGCGCCGTCAATACTAAGAATTTCCTGAAAGGGCATGAACGAGTTGAAAAGGTGGCTGAATATGTAGCCAAACATTATAAAGAAAACGTTGAACCGTTGGGATATAAAGCCTTTTTAGTAGGAGTTGACCGTCCGGCATGTGCAATGTATAAAAAGGCATTGGACAAATTCTTGCCGCCCGAATATTCCGAAGTGGTTTATACCGGCAACAATAACGATACGCAAGATTTAAAGGTGCACCACCATGATACAAAAATTGAAAAAGAAATCCGCAAAAAATTTACGAAGATTGACGAATTACCCAAAATTCTGATTGTTACCGAAAAACTACTTACAGGCTACGATGCCCCCATTCTCTACGCAATGTATCTTGACAAGCCGATGCGAGACCATACGCTTTTGCAAGCCATTGCAAGAGTAAATCGCCCTTACGAAAACGAAGAAAGAGAGATGGTTAAGCCGCATGGTTTCGTATTGGACTTTGTGGGGATATTTGAAAATTTAGAGAAAGCATTGGCTTTCGACAGCGACGAAATTAACGCCATTGTCAAGGATATACAGTTATTAAAATACCTGTTTCAATCCAAAATAGAAAAGGATGTTCCGCCCTATATCTCGCTTATCAAGCACAATTTTAACGACAAAGACACTGATAATTTGATAGATTATTTTCGTGACCCTTCGAAGCGCAAAGAGTTTTTCAAACTCTATAAGGAAGTGGAAATGCTTTATGAAATCATTTCACCCGATAAGTTTCTGCGACCATACATTGATACTTATGCCACGCTTTCGGCTATTTATCAGGTAGTTCGAAATGCCTACGCTAAGCGGATTCAGGTGGATAGAGAATTTCAATGCAAGACCAATGAATTGGTTCAAAGTAAAATAGCGGGAACGATGCCGGATTTCAATAACGAGTTTTTTGAAATCAACGAGCAAACCATTCAAAAAATTAAAGATACGCAGGAAAATGACAACACAAAAGTTATCAACCTGATAAAGAGCATAGAGAAAATTGCTGACGAAAATTCAGATGACCCATTTTTAGTAGGGATTCGAGAACGCGCCGAAGCAGTAGAAGAAAATTACGAAAGCCGTCAAATCAGCACCTGCGAAGCCTTGGACGAAATTCGCAAACTGTATGAAGACGATGTGAAACGCCGTAAAGAGCAAGCACAAAAAGGTTTTGACGGCTTAACATTCTTCATTTACAGAATGTTGTCGGAAAAGGCAATCAACAATACAGACGAAACCACCAAACAGATAAAAGAAGAATTTACCAACCACCCTAATTGGAAAACAAGTGAGAAAGAGTTGCGTGTACTAAAACGGCAAATATATTTTGCCATTCTTGCTCATGAAGATAATTTGGATAAAGCAACAAATATAGTTGATGAAATTTTTACCCATTTATTTAAAGCGTATAATATATAAAATCATCGTAATCAAGAAAATCATGGTTCAGACAAAATGGCAAGATAAGGTAGAATTTAAAACTTGCGTTCACGAGTACGCAAAAAGAATGAATGTGTCGGTAAAATCGCTGTACCTCCGTCCAATGAAAAACAAATGGGCATCCTGTTCAACGGATGGCAATCTCAACTTCAACAAAGAATTATTGGACATAGACAAGGATTTAGGCCAATATGTCATAGTCCACGAGTTGCTGCATTTCAATGTCCCAAATCATGGTAAGCTCTGGAAAAGTCTTATGACGGCATATTTAGGATATTATGAGAAGTTAGAGGATAGGTTGATTGAAATTGCAACAAGTAAAATAAAAGAATAAATGGTTGATATAATTAAAAATACAATAGATAAATTCCCATTAGGGTTTATTTTCACCGCCAATGATTTTTCTATAACGGTAGAGAATCCCAAAGGGGTAAGCAAAATCCTCAACGATTTTGTAGCAGAGGGCTATTTACGCAAATTATCGAAAGGACGGTTCTACAAACCTCAAATTAGAGAATTTGGCGAATTGCTCCCTAATACATACCAGACCCTAAAAGACTTGCTTGTGAAAGACGACAAATTGATTGGTTACATGACCGGTTATTCTGCTTTCAATGATTTGATGCTGACGACCCAAGTACCCTCTGTTTTCCAAATTGCTACTCGGAGAGGGAAAAAAGCGCTTGTTCGCGGGATTTACCACATTCGTTTTATTCAGCAGGAAAACACTATAACCAAAGAAAATATTCCACTGTTGCGATTGCTCGATTGTTTGCGCTTTTTCAAAATCATTCCCGATACCACTCCCGACAAGGCTTGCCAAAGGTTGTTGTATCTATTGAAAGAACTTGATGAACAGCAAATTATAAAAATTAAAAAATTGGCTATCAAATATACGCCACAAGCCATCGCTTTATTGGGCGCGATACTCGAAACAATCAATCCGGAGGAAAATACAGATGCTTTGTTCAAGAAGCTGAATCCAATGACGACCTATAAATTGTATATCTCTCAGAATATTTTGCCTACGCAAAAAAAATGGAACATACGATGAATGAAAAAAATATTTTCGAGAACAATAAGGTGAAGTTGTGTGCAAATTGTGTATCCGTATAAAAGAAAAGAAAAGAAAAAGACCTACAATTTCTTGTAAGTCTCTCATTCTTAAGTGGGCGTTGAGGGATTCGAACCCCCGACCCTCTGCTTGTAAGGCAGATGCTCTGAACCAGCTGAGCTAAACGCCCTCTATACTTCCCTAAAAAAGTGATGCAAAGGTAATATTTATT
>JAITNR010000117.1 GCA_031290375.1 Prevotellaceae bacterium
TTATAAAAAAATGTATAAATAATATCCATAACTATTGGCCTTTAAATTACTATCAATCAATTCAATATACACAGCTTTTTGACTTTTTGTTATTCTTTTATTTGGTAGTGTTGTAAGGCGCCAGATCAACCAGCGTTTTGGTGTACACAGTCAGGAAGTCGGTAATATTTGGGTTGAAAAAGGCCTGCGTTTTCTGCGAGCAATCCTTGAATCCGCTAAAAATATTTTGCCAACGGATTCGTCTGAAGAGGCAAAGGAAAAGCGGCAAATCAAGAGTTATCGAGATTTTGATGGTCTTGAGTTTTTGGTCAAGGTTGGAATTGAAATGCCGAAAAACCCGCAATATCAGCCAGAAAATTGTGTGCAAACAGTAATTACGCCGGATTTTAAAGAATATAAGGAACAGATGGCCGGAAAAGCCGGCTGGGGATTTTAACTGGGGAATTTTTAACTTAGGAGAATAAAAATGGAAGTAGAAACAGTCCGGAAACTTCCGGGAATGCTAGAGTTGTATCTAAAATACAGCCCGCCATAAAGAAATAAAACTGAAGGATTGTTTAAGTAATAACAAATAGAAGGAGAATAAAAATGAATAAAATATCAAGCCAGGTGATTCTGGCATCAGGAGAGTTGTATCAAAAATCCAGCCTCCAACCAGGAATGAAGCTTTTGGGAGCGGATTCCCAAACATACGAGCTTAAAAGCGTAGCAATCCGCCATATTCCAGCGTTCGAAATTAAACCAGCCAAGAGCGAATCGTTTTTTGTGGGCTTCGATCAAAAGATTTTTGCCACTTCGAAAACGCAAGAGCCAATGTTGCTGAAAGCCGCGGATTACAAGGAGCTTCCGCTATCTTTTCAGAAGAATTTTTCTTTAGCAAAAACGCAAATTGACTTTCCAAAAAAGGACTTGCCTCTGGATCCGTATTTTCTTGGATTGCTTTTGGGAGACGGCTGTTTTCGGAGCGTTCCGATTCGTCTTACAACGCCAGACGAGGAAATTGTCCAGAGTTTGTATGAATTTTCAGTCAAATACCAATGGCCAGTTAGTGTCGATTATCTGCAGAATAACAAATCCAACAGTTACAGATTTAAGTTGCCGCCGAAGGAGAATCCATCGCTTAAGCAAATAATTTCTAATCTTGGATTATTCAATCATAAATCAAACACGAAGTTTATCCCAAAATCGTATTTATATTCAGATAAAACATCGCGTCAGGCCTTGCTGGCTGGGCTGTTGGATACGGATGGATCTTTGCAAAATCGTTCATACGATTATCAATCCGCCTCTTTTCAGCTTGCTGGTGACATTGCTTTTCTTGCACGAAGCCTTGGATTGCTTGCTATTGAGCGAGTTTCTCGCCGCACTTGGGGGCCTGTTGCGCGACTATACATTCATGGGGATTTTTCGGAGATTCCGCTGCACGTCAAACGAAAAATAAGCAAGCAAAAGTCAAAACCATTTCAAGAAAAATTCACTCTGAACTCAGCAGGAATCAAGGAAATCCAGTATTTGAACATTGAGTCTTATTTGCAAGGCAATTTTACGGTCCGCATTGGCGATCAAGGAGGTGCGCTATGAGTGAATCTACTCCAGAACAAAAGCTGTGGCGAAGCGTGATTACGCAGGCTATATCGGACGCTTTTTCAAGGGATTATGACAATAGCTGGCGGGCTTGGTGCTGGTTTTACAACAATTTCAGCGAATATCGCTGGGTTTGCTCAATGGCCGGAATTCCCTCGGAAAAATTGAGGAAGAACATCCTAGAGAAAGTATTTTTCATGCATTTATTTCAAAAAGGAGAATTGAAAATGAACAAAACAAATGAAAGTGAAAAAGAAGTATCCCAATCTACTTCACAGAAAAAACAAATACGTTCAATTGCCAGAGAATTCCAGCTTGTTAGTGAAGCTAAGGCCTTGTTTCGCGCCATCTATTCGCAGCAGGAACTAGACAAACAAATAGGCCGACTTACTTTGCAAGACATATTCAATATGATCATCCCCACAAAATCTTCGATTTTGCGAGGACCCCCTATTTGCAGACAAAGTCGATCAGAATACAAAAAACTATCAACATTGGAGGATTAATTATGAACACACTATTTTTTTACCCAGAAGAGCAGGAATTAGTTGCAGCAAAATCAACCTTTTCTGAAGACCTCAACAAGGTTCTTGATTCAGCTTTTAACGCCGCAGAATTGCGGAATTACTTAGGGGCTTCAAGTTTGGGCGACGTTTGCGTCCGGCGTTTGCAGTATCAAAGGTTGGGAATTCAGCCGGATACACCGCTTTCTGGAAAGCAACAGCGCATTTTTGAGCTTGGCCACATCTTAGAAGATGTTGTTGCAAATTGGCTAAGACAAGCTGGCTTTGCGCTTGAAACGCTGGATCCTTCTACACAAAAGCAGTTTGAATTTCAGCAAGCTAATGGACAGATTAAAGGCCATGTTGACGGAATTATCCGCAATGGCCCAGTAACTCTGCCGTATCCATTGCTTTGGGAATGCAAAACCATGAAATCCGCACTCTGGCGGGATTTTATGAAGAATGGCTTGGAAATCAGCCACCAGCATTATTTTGTTCAAGTGCAACTGTACATGGCTTATTTGAATTTGGGAAACTGCCTTCTAACCGCACTAAACAAGGATACCGCCGAGCTTCATCATGAACTCATTCCGTTCAACGCCGGCATTGCATCAAAATATTCAGACCGTGCTGTGCAAATTTTAAAAGCCACGGAACACGGCGAATTCTTACCACGAATCGCCGTCAATTCCGACTATTTCGAATGCAAAATGTGCAAATTTTACAACACCTGCTGGGCCCATTTAATTGAGGAGGGCTAATTGATGCAAAATGAAATTTTTTCCATCCTTGCTAAGGCTATTGAAACTGCGGCACAGACCCCTCAAAAGCCTCGGTTTTCCTCGGTTCTAGATAAAAAAGTTATTGAAAACCTTTGTCAATCGAGCGAATATAAAGACTATGTTAGTAATAGTTTAATTAATGGAGTTGAAATACTTATGAATAACGATAAAGATTTAGTTTATTCTCAGATTGCACAACTTTCAACTTTGCCTATCAAGGATTTGAAGAAAGCTTGGAAGGAAAAGACAGGCATTGAACCTCCCCCTCACATGCAAAAACGTGCACTTATCGAAAGATTGGCCTATAAAATCCAGGAACTGGCATTTGG
>JAITNR010000132.1 GCA_031290375.1 Prevotellaceae bacterium
GGCAATAATCCGTATCAATATGGTCGAAGCCAATGGTGGCGGTGGCAATAAATTTTACGGACGAGGCACTCAATAGTTGCTCATTGCAAACAGTACGGGTGCGGGTGATAATGGCATCCGCATCGCGTACAATGTCCGCAGTAGTCTTGCTTCCGGGCAGGTACACTACTTCTGCCACAGGCTCAAAAGCGCCTTTTATGTAAGGAATTTTGTCGTCGATAATTATTTTTAAACACATATACTTTTTTTAAACACATATACTTTTTTTAAACCACATAGGTACATAGGACACTTAGAAAACGCGCATACTTTTTTTAAACGCATAGGATATATAGACACATGGAAAACACATACTTTTATTCGTCGGGTAATTGATGAAAATATTCAGTTACAAATGTTTTTTGTCCTTCTTTAAAAATGGGTAGTGTCCTAATATTATTGTTATATAAAAATTATTAACTCCCTGTTTATCAGAATTTTATTTTTCTTATTGACATTTGAATCAATTTTTTAAGACCAATTTTAGCCGAAAAAATACGATTTTCATTTTATAAAAGCCCCCAATAAAATATTATGACCTGAAATTCAGCACTTTAAAATATCAATAAAAATCAGACACCATCCGGTTTTTTATTATCACAAAAAAAACGTAACTTTGTCGTCTTTTTATAAATAATACACCTAAGTACAATAAAAAAACGTATGAAAAAAGAAACCAAAAGCATCAAATTTTATCTCGCCACGTTTTACAAACTGACAGGATTGACCGTCTCAGTCGGCTTGATAACAAGGATAATCCTTTTGTTTAATCCACAAACCGAAGTGGCGTTTTCCTTCACCAACTGGGTGGCTGTCTTTCTGGCAGGTGCAGCAAATGACCTGTTTTTCGCACTGATAATATGCGTCTTTATGTGGCTGTTGATGATTTTTCTTTCAGAAGAAAAATACAAAAAACCTTGGGGACTGATCATATTCGGATTAATATCCGCAGCATTGGTTTACGTCTGCATCTTCAACACCGTTTTCGACGAATACGGTAACGTTCTGCCTCCAATCATCAAATCGTTGCTCGGATACAAGTTTATCAGTTTCGGACTCAGGCTTTTTGCCCCGCAAATACGTGTCAAATGGAGGCAAATTGTTTATAATATCATCTTTTTTATCTTCGTAACGGGCATCTTACTGAACGCTGTCAGCGAATATTTCTTTTGGAGCGAATTCGGGGTCAGATACAATTTTATCGCAGTCGATTACCTGATATACACCAACGAAGTCGTGGGCAACATAATGGAGTCCTACCCGATAATACCTCTTTTCTGCGGCTTATTTGCAGTTTCGGGCTTGGTTACATATTTTTTTCTTGGAAAAACACCAAAAGACAGACTGTACAAATTACCGCCTTTACGGCAAAAAGCACTGTTCAGTGCCGTATATCTTCCGTTGCTTGTAATTGCGTACTTCGGGCTGAATTTCACAACTCGTTATCAAAACACGAACAACCAGTTTGTAAACGAACTTCAAGCCAATGGAGCGTTCAAGTTTTACACTGCCTTTGTGAACAACGAACTTGATTATTACTCGTTTTTTACCACCATTCCCGAAAAAGAGGCATTTACCATACTTTATCATCAATACGGCAGTACGGAAAATAATTTGCAGCAAATCAGAGATACTTTGCCCGATATTCACAAAAATATCGTGCTGATAACCGTTGAAAGTCTAAGTGCCGACTTTATGGAGCGATTCGGCAACAAAAGCAATATCACCCCTTATCTCGACAGTCTGTACAAAGAGTCGATGACTTTCGACAATATGTTCGCCACCGGCAACCGTACCGTGAGAGGTCTGGAGGCTGTTACGCTGTCCTTGCCGCCAAGTCCGGGACACAGTTTGATTAAGCGTTCCAACAACAGCAATTTCTACTCAACGGCATCTATTCTCAGAGAAAAGGGTTATAGCATTCAGTATTTTTACGGCGGCGACAGTTATTTTGATAATATGCAAAGTTTTTTTCTCGGCAACGGTTATGATATAATTGACAGGAAAAAATTTACCGAAAAAGAAATTTCGTTTCAGAATATCTGGGGCGTCTGCGATGAGGATATGTTCGACAAAGCCATCGCTGTATTCAACGGGAACGCCGATACGGACAAACCGTTTTTCGGGCATATAATGACGGTGAGCAATCACAGACCATTTACTTATCCTGACAAAATAGACATATCTCCGTTGTCCAAAACGAGAAGCGGCGGAGTGAAATACACCGACTACGCCATCGGAAAATTTATGGAGAACGCCCAAAAACAGAAGTGGTTTTCAAATACCGTTTTTGTAATAATGGCTGACCATTGTGCATCAAGTGCGGGCAAAACTCAGATACCGCTTGACAAATATCATATCCCCGCTCTGATATACGCCCCGAATTTTATAACTCCTCAGCATATTGAGGTTTTGACGTCTCAGATAGATGTTATGCCGACTTTGTTTGGGCTGTTGCATTTTTCGTATGCGTCTCATTTCTACGGCAAGAATGTCCTTGACAGCAATTACGTTTCGCGTGCCTTAATAGCCACTTATCAGAACCTGGGTTATTTGCGGGACAGTGTTTTTACGGTACTTTCGCCTGTCAAACGGGTTGAGCAGTACAAAGTCAAAACTGCTGCCGACAAGTACGAAATGACCCTTATGCCCGTCATCGACTCGCTCTGTCTCAAACAGGGAGTGGCAAACTATCAGACTTCATATATTTTGATTAAAAACAGAAGATATAATTTGAATGAATAATGAACAATGAATAATAATAATAATAATAATGCGAATCACGGATTGAATAGTGTTTATTTAGCCCGATAAGGCGTTATGTGAATAACCGCAGGTGAAACCTGTGGATTGAGTAATTGAATAATTGATTGCGTTAGTCGTATTGTATTGTATTGTATTGTATTGTATTGTATTGTATTGTATTTTCAATTATTCACTTATTCAGTTACTTTATTTAGCCCGTATGGGTTGAATTAATATCATTGTTCAACCCTACGGGTTGAGATATAGGTGGTTAACAGCCGTAAGTTTCACTTACGGTTGTTAAAATTATGTCCTACGGACATAAATGCAATTATCATGCAAAGTCCGTATTTTTTATTTTTTTTGTTTTACGAACAGCATTTTTTGACCCGTGATTCGCATTAATAATGAATACGTTTCTGCGTATTCCATATTATTCATTGTTCATTGTTCATTATTAATTATAATAATTACCCGTATAATAACCTAAATATTCGTGTAACGCGCTGATTATTAGCGTTTTATAACAAAATTTCAGCAACGTACATAACAGATTGATTTTTAATATATTACATTCATTTTTAGGCGAATATACGGGTATACATTTTAATTATTTACTCAAATCAATGCCTGTTGGGTGTGATCATTGTTACCATCATTACGAGGGCGGTGATGATAACTATTTGGACAATAAGGGAATTATTGACCAAAGGAAGCCTCGAATTTTGATTGACAGAAAGAAACAGCATGATAGTTATCAACCCGCGAGGCGCAACAAAAAGTAAAGGATTAACCGGTAAGTGTGATATTTTGAGCTGCACAAAACGAATTAGATAAATACCCGCTACTATGCTCAAAGACCAAGGAAGAGTTTCAAAGTTAATGATTTCGGCGGTTTCCATAAGAAATCCAAAAAGTACAAAAAACATTACCCTGACAAGAAAGGCAATCTCTGTTGTCATCTCCTTGAATTTGAATATCACATCTGTCATGTCTTCCGGTTTTAGCCTGCGCGTCCATTGAAAGAATCTGATGTTTTTCAGTTTGTTAAGATTAGAAAGGAACAGACCGAACAGCAGCACAAACACAAGCGGCGGCAGATGATAGATAGTTGAAATCATATAAATCAGAATTACCGAAGCAAGTATTGGTATAAATTTTATGTGATGCTCTATTTTTCTCAACAGCAACGTCAGAACAACCGAAGCAACGAAGGAAATTACCAGTTCCAGCACGAAATTTATGCCGAATTTAACAAACGTAAAATATCCAAAATGTGCATTGAGAACAATGAAGTTGAAGAAAATAACTCCGATAATATCAGAAATACAACTTTCGTAAGTAACAAATTCCTTTACGTCCGTTGAGAAACGTTTTACCGTAGGAATGGCTACCGCACTGCTGATTATGCCCAACGGAATGGCATTTGCAAGGCAGTCTTTGAACAAATATCCGCTCATATAACGAAACACAAAAGCCAGCAGAAACGAAAACAGAAACAGCGGTATCACCGCACTTAGAAAAGAAAGTTTGATAAGTTTTATCCTTGACCTGTTCAGTTTGAGTTCCATTGAACCTTCCAGCACTATCAGTATCAGTCCCAGAGTGCCAAGTATCGGTAGCACCTTTGAGATGTCAGGTACATTGAATATGTTGGTTGCTCTGAGTAGCCAGCCAAGCAGCAAGAGCAGTATTACCGACGGGATTTTGGTTTTTGAAGCCGACCAGTCGAACACGTACGCAAGCAGCAGTAGCAAACAGAGTATTATGATTATTGCCGATGTCATCTGTAAAAAAATTATATTTCAATGTCGCAAAGTTACGCATTTTTTTAGATAAGTGAAAATCCAATGTAAAAATAAATTTGCACAATCCAAAAATTATATCTATCTTTGCACCCGATTTTGAACTTAAATGGACTTTAATTAACAATTAACTCAACACATGTTACCTAACTCGCTATCAACCATCGGTTATTCAGCAAATAAAAATGTTTTAACATTTTTTAT
>JAITNR010000193.1 GCA_031290375.1 Prevotellaceae bacterium
TCGCGTTTTCAAATGGAAATCCTGTAAAGAGTAAGTAAAAATTTAATTCATAATTTTATAATAGTTGTGCCCGACACGTATCAGGGATTAAAATATGAGCGGATTTACAAAATGTCCAAGTGGACACTATTACAGTGAAGGACTGGCAAGTTGTCCTTATTGCTCAAGCGGCAGCAATACTTCAAGCGCTACAAAAATAATGGGTGGCGATAGTAAAACAAAAGTAATTGGAGGATTTGGAGGTGGCGAAAATACAACAAATCCAACAATTCCCTATCCGGATAACGAGCCACCTAAATCGATCGGAAAAGGAACAGTTATTTGGCATGAAACTGAAGAAAAAGATACGAATACAGAAAAAGAAAAAGCTGTTCAACAAATTCGGAATACACGCCGTTTGGTTGGTTGGTTGGTATCTTACACCATCGACAAAATGGGTGTTGATTATAAACTTTACGAAGGTAACAACCTTATAGGTAGGGATGTGGATTGCAATATAACTGTTGATGATGAACTTATGTCCGGAAAACACGCAATTTTACTTTTTCGTGCTCTTGATGGTTACGTTTTGCAAGATGGCGCAGATAAGTTGTCTTCTAACGGTACTTTTGTTAATGAAGAAAGCATTGGTTTTGAAAAACGAATTCTTAATGATGGCGACATTATTCGTGTGGGACAAACCGTTTTCAAATTCCGTACTTCACTGTAAATACAAAGTACATGAAGAAACTTTGCACTATAGCCCTGCTTACTCTTTGCGTAAGCGGGCTTGCTCAAAACGCCAAAAAGGATATTGACGCCTCTGCATTTCCGACAATATCTTTTGTTTGGGACGATTATGTACCCGAAGTTAAAACGGAACGAGATTTTATTTTGACCGATAACGGCGTTCAACGGGATTTTCAATTAACTTATTATCAAGAAGAAAAAAACAAATCAGTACTTTTTCTTTGGGAAGACATGAGTAGTAATGGTGTGATGTACGGTTTTACACGCAATGTACTATTAAATTTTTTTAAGGAAAGCGCTTTACGTAAGGCTGACAAATTCAGCATAGCAGTTTTCAATCGTGAACGCAACAACGAAAATCTTTTAAAATCTATTTGCGGTTTTACAGCGGACAAATCAGTATTATCAGGTGCAAGCAAAAAATATATACACAACACAGTTGCAGTTGCCGAGCAGCCCCAATATTCCGACTTATATAAAGCAATTTATAAAGGAATGGATTTGCTAAGTGCAGAACCAATAGAAAACGTGAAAGTGATGATAGTTTTTACAGTTGGATGGAATTTAAGAGGTGGAGGAGCACAATCGGAACTGGCGGCAGTCGAACAAAAAGCCAAGGAAAAACATATTCCCGTGTATGTGGTATTGTATCCGATACATGGAGAAAAACTTGAAATCAATACGCTTGCCGACGATACTTACGGAAAATATGTTGCAACAGGTAATGCGGTCGAGGCAGAAAAACAGTTATTTGGTTTTTATAAGGATTTAAACAAACGCCACAGCCCCCACGAATATACATTTACGTTTGAAACAGACAAAAAACAAGATGGCAAACTACACAATATTGCTATAGTAGTAACTGGTTCCGAGCAGGTAAAACATTCTTTTTCCGCTCCTTCATTTTCTTTAATTATTTGGGCAAAAGAGCATATTGTGCCGACTATTCTAATTATTGCAGCTATTCTGGCTTTAATTGTATTGATTGTTTGGTTCATCATCAAAAATCAAAAGAAAAAAGAGGCGCTACGACAAGTTGAAATTGCACAAAGAAAAAGAGACAAAGAAGAAACCGATCGCAAACAACGCGAACTGGAGGAAAAAATTCAACGGGAAAAAGAAGATAAGGAGCGCAAGGAAGACGAGGCAAAAGAACAGGATTTGTTGAATCTAATGCGAACGAAAAATCTCTATCCACGCCTGCAATGCGTTGTCGGCAATAATAAATTTGTTCATTATATATCGCAGGTAAGAACCACTATAGGCAGGAATGATGATAATGATTTGGAATTGCAACATCAAACCGTTTCCCGTGAACATGCAATAATTAATTTTACAGGAGAAGGTTTTGAAATAACTAATTTGAGTAAAGCCAATCAATTGATTATCAATGGTCGATTTGTAGAACACGCCATACTCAAAAATACCGATATTATTGGTTTGGGCGAAGCTGTAATAACTTTTTATTTATGAAAGATATGAAAACAGAATATAGCGTTAACTCTAATGTTGGAAAAGTGCGTGCGGATAAGGTAAACGAAGACAGTTATAAACATGTTCGAACAGACTGGGAAGAAATTTTTGTAGTTTGCGATGGTATGGGAGGACACGCGGGGGGAGCTATGGCATCGAAAGTTGCAGTAGACAGTGTTGTTGATTATATTTCAAAAAAGAAATACAGCGATGCAAGACAAGTGTTAAGCGATGCGCTATCGTTTGCCAACATACAAATTTTGGGCACTGCTAAAGAAAATCCGGAGCTTAAAGGCATGGGTACAACAGCTTGTGTGCTGCTTGTAAAGGACAATAAAGCCTATATTGCGCATTGTGGCGACAGTAGAATTTATCTGTATGTAGCAAAGAAAAAAAGATTATATCGCCTGACCAAAGACCATTCGCTGGTTCAAAGTATGGTGGATAGT
>JAITNR010000198.1 GCA_031290375.1 Prevotellaceae bacterium
GTTGTTGCAGACACACCTTGGGCTGCTACAAGCCTGTTATCAGGGTCATAGAAATATGATTGGTCAATATTTATGCCGGCATCTGTATATTTGCCGTTCAGAAATTCGATATTACCGATGCTGTTGTAACTGTAATCTTTGTACGCCAGTAAATTATTTGACTGGTCGTAAATTTCATTTGACTGCAACCGCCACATAACAGTATCATACTGATATATGGATCTTGTGCCGTTGCCGTAATAGACCTCTTCTTTAAGATCGAGTTTGTTGTAATTTATCTTGCTTATATAAACATCATTTCCACACACTCCGTCCAACAATCCGGCTCTATTGTAGGAATAATTAACGTGCTCCTCATCAGGATAAATGATTCTTATCCTTCGTCCCCACGAGTCATAATCCCATTCCATTTTTGTGGTCAACCACAGGGAGTTGGGTAAAATCTGCATCCGTGTCTGAGAAATTACTTCACCCATATTGCCGGATTCATAGAATGTCTCACAATATTGTTATCACATTGTTCCTTAATTTTATAAAACATAAAATGATTACCCGTATAATAACCTAAATATTCGTGTAACGCTCTGATTATTAGCATTTTATAACAAAATTTCAGCAACGTACATAACAGATTGATTTTCAATATATTACATTCATTTTTAGGCGAATATACGGGTATACATTAAACATAATCATGTATTTTTTTACTAATCACTTAAAGATAAATGTGGCGCAGGGAAAAAATCCAATCCTGTAAGCCCGTTTTCTTCAATGGTATTTTTTAATCGCTCACTTACATAAGTGCCTGTATCTGCAACTAATATCCCAAAAAAATCCAGTTCCATACTGCTAAATTCTTGATTCATTGTTACTTCATTGCCGATTGCAGAATAATAACCTATGCCTTTATATTTTTTGTTTACTTCTTTTTTCTTAATTAGCAAATCATCTAATGAATTGATTTTTATAAAATTACCTCTTGTTTTTTTTATCAAATCTTCTTCAATGAAAGTACTTTTTTCATAATCTATATAAGCAGAAAAATTGGAAAGATAGTGTAACATAAAATAATTTTGTGGTTCTTTTTTATAATGTATTGGCATATGATAAAAACGATGCGGACATAAAGTATATTTTTCAAAAATATTTTTTGCCATATTACTCATAATTAATGAGTTGCCTAAACCCGTTCCGCTAATAAAGTCCGTTAATTTTGCTCCTCTTACAAGTTTAAAACCACTTAAATTAGGCGTAAAATCAGGAAATTCTATTGCAAAATCTCCAAAATCATCAATTAATCTAAAAATACCTTTGCCACTGTCAGGATTATAGTTATTAACGTAATTGGTAGATAGTTGTGGATAATAATGTCCAACGACATCATTATTGCATTGTGTATCTATTTTGTAAAACATAATTATATTTTTATTTAGTATTTTCTATTTTTTTTTGTTGCTGCTGATTCTGCTGTTGTTGATTAGAATTTGTTGCAGGCGGTGCGCTTTTAAACAAATCATTAATTTTAGTATCTGGATTGCCTTTAATGGTTTGCTTCAAATCATCTACAAGTTGCCGTACAAAATTAAGCGCATCTTCGCCAGTTCCTTGCCCTTTTTTTAGTTGCTTTTCAACATACTTTGTAAAATCAGGATGGTTACCGTGTTGTCCTTTTCCCGTATCTTTTACAAACTTTTCAACAGGTATTTTATTTTCTGCGCCATCTTTTTTAAAACCTTGTTTTACAGCATCTTTGAGTATTCGCAAAGGTTCTTTAAATAACTGTTTGGGTATTAAATGATGCCATTCCATTTTTGATGTTACCCTTGTCATTTGCATAACGGGTTCGGGTACAACAGGTTTGCTTGTCATCATTATTGGGTCTGCGGTTCCTAACATTATAGGATTAGAAGAACCTGCCAGTATCCACGGAATGGGGAACTTTCCGTCTGGGTCAATGAAGTTCACAGGATTATTAGAACAATACGCATATCCCGCTATGTTCGGAAATTTTTCGGCGAGTGCGTCCACAGAATAAAATATACTCAACCTGGAATCATAGTATCTGTTTTTTGCCTGACTCAGCCCTGTCTCCTCATCCCTCTCATATCCAGTAAATTGATACCTCTCATCATAAGGTTCATTTGGGAAATGCCTGATATTCACTAAACTCTCTCCATACGGCGCATACGCTAACGTTTGGTAAGTTTTGCTTGTTTCGTCTGTTATTATACTGCCTCCGCCCAAGTGGTCTGCGTGGAAGTAATACAATTTGTCGGGTACCCGCACATCTAAAGACAGGACGTACGCTTTTTGCAAATTGGGTAAATCACTCCAGTCTGCCGGTAAATCAATATTGCTCTTTTCGCAGGTTGTGTTTCTATCATTTGCATTCATAAAACAGTTTTCTGCAAAGTTAGTGAAATCTCTTGACAAAATATACGCATCGTCTAATATTGCCTCCAACTTTTCGTCAGGATAAACCATCGGATGTCCACCACCTGCAACATTGCTCAAAATCCGCTCACTTTCAGCAAAATAGTGTTTTATATAGCCATTTGGGGTTACGGTCATAAGGTTGCCTGTGTAGAGCGTTGCATTGTCGAATAGAGGTCTGTGAAACTGTCTGCCATTGATATTTATATCCGCAATTTTGCCTGTAAGTTTCAAATCCCGCTCGCCTGAGGCATCATAGCGATAGAAGGCTACATTGCTTTCCCTGTCGTCATGGAACGCCTGCATACGATTATCTTCTGTCCAATAGAAGAATTTGGATTCATTGTTTTTGGCAAAACAGAGATTG
>JAITNR010000242.1 GCA_031290375.1 Prevotellaceae bacterium
AACACCGAAGTTTAGTGCCTTATCAATTACTCGAAAATTAAAAAAAATGTAGTGGCTCGCTGTTTTGGTAAGTCATTGAATGATATTGCTTTGTGATTTTTGACCGTCGAAGTCAGGAAAACATTACAAGTTATTTATCTTTTGTTCGTTAAATATTTTTCGTAACTTTGTAGACGAGTAGTTATGGATTTCGAGTTATGAGTTCTGAGTATTAAATCGATTGACTATAAACTATTTATATTTTGTAAATTCAATATTAACAACTACTGAACTGTAAGCCATAAACCAAAAATATAAAAAAATGGAACAATACATAGTTTCTGCGCGGAAATATCGTCCGGATACCTTTAAATCGGTTGTAGGGCAAGACACGCTTGTTACAACGCTCAAAAACGCCATTCAGACACAGCGTTTGGCTCACGCTTATCTTTTTTGTGGTCCCAGAGGCGTGGGTAAAACCACCTGTGCCAGAATTTTTGCCAAAACCATCAATTGTTCAAACCTGAAACCTGACGGTGAAGCATGCAATGAGTGCGACAGTTGTCGCTCGTTCAACGACCAGCGTTCGCTCAATATTTTTGAACTTGATGCTGCATCCAATAACGGAGTAGATGACATTCGAGACCTGATAGAGCAGGTGATGGTGCCACCTCAAATAGGCAAATACCGTGTTTATATCATAGATGAAGTACATATGCTTACACCGGCGGCGTTCAATGCCTTTCTAAAGACACTCGAAGAACCGCCATCGTATGCCATCTTCATACTGGCAACCACCGAAAAACACAAGATTTTACCAACAATTATTTCTCGCTGTCAGGTTTATGATTTTAATAGAATTCAAATTGCGGATACGGTTGAATATTTAAAGTATGTTGCTGCTAATGAAATCATTACGGTAGAAGATGAAGCCTTAGCTGTTATCGCTCAAAAGGCTGACGGTGCGATGCGTGATGCGTTGTCGATATTTGACCAAATTGTGTCGTTTTGCGGCAAAGACATTACATATAAGACTGTAATTGAGAATCTTAACGTGCTTGATTATGAGTATTATTTTCGTCTTATTGATATATTTTTGCGCGAGGATGTAACCAATGCTCTGTTGATTTTAAATGAGATTATAAATAAAGGCTTTGATATTCACAGCTTTGTATTGGGGCTTTCTTCTCATTTCAGAGATTTGCTCGTGAGCAGAGACGAGCAGACCCTCAAACTTTTGCAAGTGAGTGAATTGGTAGTAAGGCAATATGCAGAGCAGGCAGCAAAATGTGAGCCACAATTCATTTATAAAGCATTGGAAATAACCAATCAATGCGAACTAAATTATCGAATAAGCAAAAATAAGCGGCTCTTGGTGGAACTGATGTTAATAAAACTTTGTCAAATTGCATCTGGTGAAGAAAATAACAATAGTAATACTCCGCTAAAAAAAATAGTAATATCTGATAATAAACCTGATGTTCCTGAAAAAAATGCTACTGTTCAACAGTCTGAAAACAAGTCAGTTGTTCAAACGGCAGATACAGAGACGAAACAAAGTTCGGCGGTGCAGCCTTTGCAGCAACCTGCAATTCCTTTGGCGAAAAACCCAAACATAATTAATTTGGCAGGCTTGACGGCAACTGCCAATGCCGTAGAAACGGAAAACAGGTTGCAGGCTGCAACACCTGCGGTTTCAACACAGAACGAACCAATTAGTGAAAATCAACCATTTACGCAGGAACAACTGAACGAGGCTTGGCAAAACTATGCCTTATCAATTGAAAATGACACCTTTTTTGCAAACACAATTAAAGGGATAACTCCGATAAAAGAAGAGCATTCTTGTTCAATTTTGGTCTTAAACGGGCATCAGTTAAAGGAAATAACAGACAAAAAGCCTTATATAGAAAAATTTATCTCTCAAAAGTTGCATAATACTCTTTTTGAATTAAAAATCTCAAAAGATACTACGATTCAGGCAGTTAAAACCTTGTCTCCGACCGACAAACTTTCTGCTATGCTACAAAAAAATCCTAACTTGCAGGAGTTTGTAGCCGAGTTAGAGTTAGAAATAAGTTATTGATTTTAAATGATTCAAAAGGCTATACTCCTTGGGAACATGGAGAATAGAGTAAGAACTTGTTCTATCGGACGAACACGCTCGACAGTTTATTTTTGAACAGCGGGTT
The DNA here is from genome assembly GCA_031290375.1 of Prevotellaceae bacterium. Taxonomy (GTDB): domain Bacteria; phylum Bacteroidota; class Bacteroidia; order Bacteroidales; family Paludibacteraceae; genus F0058. Next base: position 2,172 of record JAITNR010000242.1, read on the forward strand.
TTGTTTAAACAATTAGCAATGAAAATTGATATAAACGTTAACTATCAATGACTTACAATCGTATTTCAACCAATCAATACAATTTTAAGTAAAAAATATTAACTTTGCACTTTAAAATCGTAATTCACAAATCATAAAATTAAATATGGCACTAACTATCATCAGCTTGATAAAACAAGTTCCTCTACCCTCAGAGATGCGTATGGGCGATGACGGACTAATGGACAGAACAAAGGCTAAATCTATCATTAACATCGATTGTCAATTCGGGCTTGAGGCAGGCTTGCAGTTGAAAAAGAAATATCCCGATGCAAAAATGATTGTATGCTCAATGGGTCCAAATTCTTTTGAGGCGGCTCTAAAAAACGCTCTTTCAATGGGTTATGACGAGGCATATCTGCTCTCGGATCGAAAACTCGGAGGGTCGGATACCTACGCCACAGGCTTGGCTATTTCTACGATGTTGAAACATCTCGGTTTTAACAAAGACGACAAAGAAAACCGGTTTATCATCTTTGCCGGTCGTCAAACTTCCGATGGGGACACAGCTCACGTCCCTTCGCAAGTGGCTGAAAGTATGGGTATTCCACAAGCTACTTTTGTAGAGAGGGTTGAGGCTAATGATGACGGTACAATCACCGCCCGTAGAATTATTGAAGGTGGTTATCAAATGTTAAAACTGCCGATGCCATGCGTTGTTTCCTTTACTCCCACAGGCATTAAACCTCGTAAATCATCGTTGATTGGGGCTATTAAGGCGCGTAATTCGCAGGTGAAAGTACTTGGTGTTGAAGATATTAGCCTGCCAATCGACCATATTGGTTTATCAGGCTCACCCACTATTGTGGCTGGCGTTGAAAACATCGAAAGCGACCGCCCTCCAATAGTTATGGCTTCAGGCCCTAACGAAGACCAAATTATTAATGATTTTATCGAAAATTTAAAAAAAGGCGGTAATATTCTTCAGAAAAAAGAGGCGAAAGAGAAAAAAGAAACTGACATTTCCGAATTTCAAATAGTTGACCAAAGAGGCGACAATAAAGGTATTATCACTTGGGCAGAGGTTACTAACGGCAATATAGCACGACCCTCGCTCGAATTGCTCACCCCCGCTCGTCATCTTGCAGACCAACTTGGAAACGACACCAAAATTGCTACCGTGCTTATCGGCAAAAATGTAAAGGACTTGGCTAAAACGCTTTTTGAATACGGCTCCGATGAGGTTATTCTTGTGGAAAATGATAAACTTGAGGAATATCTAATACTTCCTTTTTCGGAGATAATTACTCAAATCATACGCCAAAGAAAGCCCGAAGTAGCCTTATTTGCTGCTACAACTGCGGGGAGAGAGCTCGCTCCAAGAATTGGTATGAAAACGGGCAGCGGTGTTACTGCCGATTGTACTGGACTTGAGATGGGAGACTATATTGATAGGCGAAACAAGCGGGTTATTCGTCCAATTTTGCACTCTCGCCGTCCAACTTACGGTGAAAGCAAACTTGCAACTATTCTCGGTTTTGTTTATCCGCAAATTTCCACCGCTCGTGCTGGTACTTTCCCTGTACCACAAAGGCAGGAGGGAAGAGTAAATACCATTGTGGAATTTAAACCGGAACTTAATCGAGAAGATTTTGTAACCGAAATTCTTCAAACCGTTCGTGGTGAAGGTGGCTTGCAAAGTCTGTTTGAGGCTGATATTATTGTGTCTGGTGGACGCGGCACTGTGGCCGACGAACTCAAGCTCGTTAAGAAACTCGCCGAAGCCCTTAAAGCACAGGGTATCAAGGCGGAATGGGCAGCCAGCCGCGTGGTTGTAGATGAGGGTTATGCCGAATATGCGCGTCAGATTGGGCAGACAGGCAAAACTGTTCGTCCCAAGGTTTATGTGGCAATAGGCATTTCGGGGGCTATTCAGCACATCGCGGGCATCAAGGAGGCGGGTAAAATAGTGGCTATAGACCACAATCCAAAGGCGAATATCTTCCGCTATGCCGATTTTGGAATAGTCGGCGAATATCAGGATATTCTACCTGAACTCATTGAAAGAGTGAAAAATGGCTTTACTTTCGGGGTGGAGAAGAAATAGCGCGAATTGCTAAAAAAAGTTGCATTCAGATTCAGAAAAAAAACTCGCATGTCTAATTTTTTTTGTTTATCTTTGCATACTTAATATATAAAAAAGGAGTTATCATGGCTGCAACGCAAGAAAAATATATCAATCCTTTTACGGATTTTGGCTTCAAGAAGCTCTTTGGCAGTGAAGTAAATAAAGATTTGCTTCTTGACTTCTTGAATACTTTGATAGAAGAACAGGGTGAAATCGTTGATATTCAATATCAATCGACAGAACATCTGGGACGTACCGAAAGCGACCGTAAGGCTGTTTTTGACATTTATTGTCAAAACGATAAGGGAGAAAAATTTATTGTTGAGATGCAAAAAGCCAAACAAAACTATTTTAAAGACCGTAGCGTTTATTATTCAACCTTTCCTATTCAGGAACAGGTCAAAAGGGGCGATTGGGATTACAAACTGACAGCAATTTATATGATAGGGATACTGGATTTTTGCTTCAATGAAAGTGAAGAAGAGAAAGTTTGTTATCGGCACGACATCAAGTTGATGGACATGGAAAGCAAGAAAGTTTTTTATGACAAATTAACTTTCATTTACTTGGAGATGCCCAAATTCAACAAAACAGAGTCCGAATTAGCGACACAATTTGACAAATGGCTGTATGTTTTGAAGAATTTACCTCTCTTAACCTCGCGTCCCACAAGGTTGCAGGAACGAGTTTTTGAACACGTTTTTACTACTGCCGAGATAGCCAAATTCACACCTACCGAGCAAATGGCATACGATGAGAGCTTGAAAAACTATCGAGACTTAAAAAATGTTATAGACACCGCTGTTCAGGAAGCCAAAGCAGAAGGGAAAGCAGAAGGGATAATAGAAGGAAAAGCAGAGGGAATAATAGAAGGGAAGGAGGAAGGAATAATAGAGGGAATAGCTATCGGTGAAAGAAAAGGAATAGAGAAAGTAGTTCTAAAAGCACACAAGGCAAATGTGTCCATTGAACAAATTCAGGTTATGACAGGTTTAACAAAGGAAGAAATTATTAAAATTCTACTAGATAATAGTTAATTATTTTCATAAATACCTGTTTTTAAAGAGTATTTTTATATAATAAGTACTGTTTTAGCGAAAAAAAAAGACCATTTCAGCGAGAATGGTCTTTTTTTCCGTACTGATGTTTTTAGAAATAGAATATTACATTGATTGCACCGCCGAAGTTATCAAAACTAAACTTTGAGGAACCACCTGTTTCGATCTTCTTGGTGTTTATTTTTGAGCCGTCCATATATTCGTATTCCAACACGCCTTTGCCTGTGGACGCGAATTTAATTCCCCAACCCAGTTCCCCACTTATGGCTACATAGGAAGCGACAAAATACTCTATACCTGCAAACAAATCGGCACCGATACCATAGGTTGTTCCATTTCTATCGCTAAGCGTACGCTGACCGGCTATCAGTTCATTGCCCCACGTGTATTTCCTATTTCCTTGATTGCCAATTTCAAAGCCTACCTCAGCACCATAAAATCCTTGAAAGCGGGTTTTCCCTATACGTCTTTCCAAACCGACCTTCAGTTCAATGTTCGTACCGCTGATTTTTGTAATGTCTTTGACCTTCTCATCAGGCTTATTGTCTTCTGGAACCAAGTTAACACTTTTGTCCGAAAGATAACCTAAACGCAATTTTCCGCGGATAGCCATTTTGTCCGTCAGAAAATACTTACCATAAAATGCACCATACGTAAATTCGGGGGTGTCTGCGTCTGTATCGCTGAAGATGCCACCTAAATACTTAAAAAACGGCGTGGCATCAATACCCAGGGCAATGCTTCCTTCTTGCGGAAGAAGGGTTGTTTTCCCCTTACTGTTGGTAACTTCGTTGTCTTGGGCGGCAGCAAAGAGCGTTACGCCTGACATTACGAGAACTGTGAAAAAGATTTTCTTCATAAAACACTTGCTTAACGTCTACTCCTTAATAGACGGGTTAAAATTATTTTCCTACTCTAAAGGCTTCGTAGGTCTTGCCTTATTTTTTATTTTTTTATTTGTTTTTTAATTAGGTTGCAAAGATAACAACAATATTTTGATTACGCAATAGTTTTGAGAAAAAAAATAAAATAAATACGAGGTAAAACAACAAAAAAAGGCGACAAACACTAAATTGGGAAAGGAATTGACCAAGAAAAAAAAAATAAATTTTATTGAATTTTTTTAGTAAATTTGCACTTTCAATTTTAATACTTCACACGCAGTGAACATTCAACAGCTCGAATATCTAATTTCTGTAAATAATTGCCGTCATTTTGCAAGGGCAGCCGAACAGTGTTTTGTTACGCAACCTACGCTCAGTACGATGATTAAGCAATTGGAAGAGGAGTTGGGTGTAATTATTTTCAATCGAGCCAAACATCCTGTTGAGCCAACTGAAATCGGCGTTAAAATCATCAAGCAGGCAGAAGATTCCCTGATGGCTATCAAAAAGATAAAAGGCATAGTGGATACGGAAAAAACAGACGTTTCAGGAAGTTTCAAACTTGGAATTATTCCGACCATTGCTCCATATATAGTACCGAAAATTCTGTCGGGACAACATAAAAAATATTCCGATTTAGAACTGATAATCAGAGAATTACCTACTACAAAGGTTATTTCACAACTCACAAGCGGTCTGATTGACGGCGGAATTGTGGCAGGTTCCATCAATAACTCCAGTTTTGTGGAGTTCCCTGTTTATTACGAGAAGTTTTTTGCATACGTTTCGCCATACGACAAATTGTATGCCGAAAAAGAGATAGACCTGAACAATATTGACATAGACAATGTTTGGCTGTTGGAAAACGAGCATTGCCTCAGAGGACAAATCGAACGTCTTTGCAAGCTCAAAGAGAAAACTCGACAAAAGAAGTCAATTGTTAGATTTGAGTCGGGAAGTATTGATACTCTGTTAAATGTGGTTGATATGAACCCCGGTCTTACGATTGTGCCCGAAATGCACGCAATGGGGCTGTCCGAAGACAAACAGGACAATTTGCGTAATTTCAAAAATACCGTAGCTGTACGCGAAGTTTCGCTGATTGTGAACAAGGAGTACGTTAGATTGTCGATTATAAACGCAATTTTGGATATTATTAAGAGTAGTGTGCCAAAATCTATGCTTAACACCGAATTAAAACAATATGTGGTTGATCTGTAGCTCAGAATTAAGATACAAAACTACGCGTAACAAAAAAGAAAATTTTAAATTGCATAATAAATTATATGGAACTTTTATCAATAAATTGGACTAACACATTTATAGTTGTATTTTTAGGAATAGGATTGGTGATGTGCATATTGATTATTTTGGTGTTGCTTCTGACGGGGTGGGAGAAGGCTTTGACTTCACAATCTGAAAAGAAGCAATATAGGGTGCAGCCAACCATACAACCGACAGAGCGACAGTCGCAACCTGCTAAAAAGCAACCTGAAAATCTCGATTTTGTGGCAATCGCAACTGCATTGTCGCTTTATCTTGAGGAGCCACACGACTTTGAAAACACTGTATTGACTTTCAGACCGCAAAAAATTAGGTCTGCATGGACTAAATTCTATCAATATGAATAACCAAACTGTTAAATTATGATACGGAAAAAATATGTTTTTTTGGGGATAATAGGTATAATTGCGATTTTCTTTTCGTTGAACAGTTCGGCTCAGACCGAAAGTTTGCGAGCATCTGAAACTGTTGTAACAGAGGAAGTTTTAACAACAGGCACCACAAACGATTACACAGAGGACATTTCCGTGTCTGAAAAGTTCGGAATTTTTCTCAAATCAATGGGGTTTGCCAATTTCGACTGGAAAACAGCCGTTATGTTGATAATATCCTTTGTTTTAATGTATCTTGCAATAGTCAAGGGATTTGAACCCCTTTTGTTGTTGCCTATTGCTTTTGGTATGATGCTGACCAACCTGCCGGAGGCGGGAATGTTCCACTCCGATTTGTTTGCAGGCGGACACGTGCACTGGGGCAATTTCGTTGATGGGGCAGGACTGCTTGATTATCTGTACCTTGGAGTAAAACTTGGCATCTATCCATGCCTGATTTTTGTTGGAATTGGGGCGATGACCGACTTTGGACCACTGATTGCCAATCCCAAGAGCCTTTTGCTCGGCGGGGCAGCGCAATTGGGTATTTTTATTACTTATATTGGAGCAGTGGCTTGGGGGTTTTTACCCAACGAGGCAGGTTCTATCGGTATTATTGGTGGAGCTGACGGTCCAACGGCAATTTATCTGACATCGAAACTTGCTCCTCATCTTTTGGGACCAATTGCTGTAGCAGCATATTCATATATGGCTTTAGTGCCTGTAATTCAGCCTCCTATAATGAAACTGCTGACAACGAGCAAGGAGCGAACAATCAAGATGCGACAGATGAGAAGTGTTTCTCGCACCGAAAAAATCATTTTCCCTGTAGCAGTAACAGCGGTTGTGTCGTTGATATTGCCTTCGGCTGCCTCGTTGATTGGCTGCTTGATGTTCGGCAATCTACTGAAAGAGTGTGGCGTAGCTGAACGATTGAGTAAAACTGTGCAAAACGAGATGATGAACATTGTTACTATATTTCTCGGAATAACCGTTGGCGCAACGGCTACGGCGACTAACTTCCTGGATTTTCAAACAATAAAAATTCTGTGTATGGGTGTTGTTGCCTTTAGTCTTGGCACAGCAGGCGGGGTTTTGCTGGCAAAATTGATTAATCTTTTCAGTAAAAACAAAATCAATCCGCTTATAGGTTCGGCGGGAGTGTCGGCTGTTCCTATGGCTGCCCGTGTGTCGCAGACTGTCGGACAGAAATATGACAAATCCAACTTCCTGCTTATGCACGCAATGGGACCCAATGTGGCAGGTGTTATCGGTTCCGCTATCGCCGCAGGATTGCTGTTGAGTTTCTTGGGATAAAACTGAATAATGAATAATAGGGAAAATGTTAAGTGATTGGAATTCTCCAACTTAAAGTAATTGACTAATCGTATATCGGTTGTTCAATTGATCAGTTAACCGTAGGTGAAATGGCTGAAAAATGCAGGAACGCTTGTGTCCGCAGGGCAGAATGTTAATAACCGTAAATAAAACTTACGGCAGAAAGCTACCGATACCTCAACCCGTAGGGTTGAACAATGCAATGACACGAAGTTCAAACGCAATGCGTTATTGTGAGGAGCGAAGCAATTCAAAAATTTAAAATATTACAAATTATCTGTTTTTTGTGCCTAAAGAAGTTAAGAAATTAGATTGTTCATTGTTCTGTTCATTGTTTGCAGTTGGAACGCAATTTCGGTATTCAGCTAAACTATTGGATTTTTTTTTTAACTTTGTATTCTTATTAGTAACCATTAATTTTTTATATTGAAAAAATGAAACGCTTTTTTTTATTTATTGGATTTGTGGCAACAACTTGCGTTGTTCAGGCTCAAAACACTCTGCCCGTATTGATGAAAATCGGGGATAAGGAGATTACAAAAGACGACTTTGAGTATATTTTTTTGAAAAACAATCAAAATACTCAAATCAACAAGGTGGATTTGGAGAATTATATTGAACTTTTTACAAAGTTCAGAATGAAAGTAAATGAGGCTCTAGAGTTGGGAATGGACACTTTGCCAGCATTTACGCGTGAATTGTCCCAGTATCGCAAGCAGATTGCCGAGCCGTATCTTATTGACAAAAATGCTGAAGATGTTCTTGTCAGAGAGGAATATCAACATTTGACGCAAGATGTGAACATGAGCCACATTATGCTCAAGTTGCCGTCAAATGCTACCCCTGACGATACTCTAAAAGTGTACAAAAGAGCGATAGCTATTATGCAAAGGCTTAAAAAAGAGGATTTTGGCAAGGTAGCCGTTGAAACTTCCGAGGACTTGTCTGCAAAGGAAAACAGGGGTAACATCGGCTGGCTGACAGGTATGATGACAGTTTATCCACTCGAAAATGCCTTGTATAGTGTGCCTGTCGGGCAAATTTCAACGCCTGTGAGAACCAATTATGGCTATCATATCGTAAAGGTTACAGGTCGCCGTCCAGCAGTGGGGAAGGTACGAGTTGCACATATTTTGAAAAAATTCCCCGAAAATGCCACAGAAGCTGACAGAGAAAAGGTACATCAGCAAATACTTCAGATTTACGGTAAGGTAAAGGAAGGAAAGGACTTTGGTGAACTTGCAAATGAAAATTCGGACGACAAGACTTCTGCTCAGAATGGCGGAACTCTGCAAATTTTTGGAGTAGGCAGAATGGTACCTGAGTTTGAAAAAGCATCGTTTGAACTCAAAAATCAGGGAGATGTGAGCCTGCCTGTAAAAACCAGTTTTGGCTGGCACATTATCAAACTCATTGAGAAAACACCTGTTGCGCCATACGAACAGATAAAAACCGATATTGTTAATTTCTTCAAAAACGATGAGCAGCGTGCCAATGTAGGCAAAACTTCGCTTGTTGAAAAACTCAAACGCGAATATGGCTATACCATTGACAAAAAAGCGTATGACGAACTTGTTCAGTATGCCAGACATTACGCGGTTACTGATACGAATTTTGCAAAAAATGCAGGTAATCTCAACAGTCAGTTGTTTAAAATAGGGGATAAAACGGTTTCTCAAAATCAGTTTATTGACTATGTTTATACAAGGAGTAACGGTGAATTTGACGATGCGCTAAAGGCTGTTATAAATAATCTTGAACCATTTATAAAACAGGAAGTTATAAATTATGAAACTGTTCGTTTAGAGGATAAATATCCGGAGTACAGAAATTTGTTGAAAGAATATCACGATGGAATTTTGCTCTTTAATATTTCGAGCGAAAAGGTTTGGGACAGGGCAATAAGAGACAAAGATGGGTTGGAGACATTTTTCAAGGAAAATATCAATCAATATGCGTGGAAAGAGCCTCATTACAAGGGTAGAATTTTTTTCTGCAAGGACAAGAAAATAGAAAAAACTGTTAAAAAGGCAATCAAAAAAATGCCTGTAGACAGTATTAATGCCTATCTGTACAAAACGTTCAATAAAGACAGTATAGTTGTTGATTGTCAGACAGGGCTTTGGAAAAAGGGTGAAAATGCGATTGTGGACAAGCTCGCACTCAATGTTAGAGGGGCAAGTTTTACGCCAACAGAAAAATTTCCCAGTATTTTTGTTTCGGGTAATGTTTTGGAAAAATTTCCTGAAAGTCCTCAGGATGTGAAAGGCTCTTTAATAACCGATTATCAAGATTATCTTGAAAAGGAATGGGTTAAGGAACTACAGCAGAAATATAGGGTGCAAATCAATCAGGACGTGCTCAAGCAGGTGGAAATGGATATTAATGGGCATTAGCAAAGATTTTTTGCCTGAAAATAAAAAATGAAGAGTGACAAAATGTATATAAAATTGAAATACGCTGTGTTTTGCCTGTTGTTCTGCGTATCGGCTTGTTCGTCCGAGCATAAACATCTCAGTAAGGACGCAGTTGCGATGGTTGGCAATAAAATGCTGACAAATAGAGATTTGTCCGACATCATCAAAACGGCATGGGAGTCGCCCGACAATACCGCTTTTATGCGTGCCTACATAGAGAAATGGGTAGAAAATGAGTTGATTTATTCGCAAGCAGAAAAGTACTATAAAAACGATTCTGAGATAGAGAAAATGGTTGATGATTATCGTAAAACATTAATTGTCAATAAATTTAAACGGCGGATTGTAGAAGATGAAACCCCCAAGGCAACGGCGAGCGAGTTGTTGGAGTTTTATGAGGCACACAAATCAAATTTCAGGCTTTCTTCGCCTGTTCTCAAGGGGGCTTTGCTCAAAATTCCACAGAAATCCCCACAAATCAGTCTGTTAAAGGCTTCAATTAAGAAGTTGGACCAAAAATCTATTGAACAGATTGAAAAATACAGCCTTAAAAACCCTATCACTTATAACTTTTTCATAGACAAGTGGGTAAAATATGATGACATAAAAACACTTTTACCATCGCCTGCCAATCAAATGAATAATTTTTTGTCAAACAACAGGTTATATGAACTGAAAGATTCGGTAAATATCTACTATTTTTCTATAATTGACTTGTTGTTGGAGGGTTCTCATATTCCTTTTGAATTTGTAAAAGATGATATTTCGGAAATTTTAAGCGAAAAAAAGGAATTGGAGTTTATTCAAAACTACTCAAAAGACTTGTATAATAAGGCGTTAAAAAATGGTGATGTGGTGTTGAAATCAAAATAAGATGTATTGTGATTTTTTTTTTAACGGATGAAACTTGCAAATACAGTTCGGACAGGGTAAAAAAAATGTGTTAAACCCTAACTTCCCATAAAAAATACGGAATAGAAAAAAAAGTGGCATAAATATTTGGTCATGTCATTTTTTTGTTGTAATTTTGCATCCCGTATTTACGGAGTTAATAATGTGTTTTAATTTTAATGATTTTAATAATTTTAAATGGTCAT